>CAYGTA010000001.1:0-23117 GCA_964352605.1 uncultured bacterium
TTAAATGCAAAAGGCGACACAAACATCGCCTTGATTTCCAACCTAAAGCATTAACCTTAAGGGTTTTTAAACGCACCCCAAAGACTCGGTAAAGCAAAGCTAAAGCTCGAGCATCAAACTTTCTGGCGTTTCTAGTTGCTTAATAAGATGACTTGTAAACATGGCTGCTTCTGCGCCATCTATAACTCTGTGGTCAAAAGAGAGAGATAGATAAAGCATTTCTCTTGCCACAATACTGTCATCTTCTAATACAACGGGGCGTTTTTTAATGCTGTGCACACCCAAAATTGCGGCTTCAGGCACATTGATAATAGGAAAGCTAAATAAACCACCCAAACTACCAATATTAGTAATACTAAACGTACCACCCTTTACTTCTTCAGGGCTAAGTTTATTAGCTCGAGCTTTTGCTGCTAACTGACTAATTTCCGTGGCTAAGGCTAAAATAGTCTTATGCTCGACATCATGCACAACAGGTACAACTAAGCCTGCATCACTAGCAACGGCCAAGCCTAAATTGTAATAGTGTTTCCTAATAATTTCGTTGCTTGCCTCATCTAGACTTGCGTTTATCATAGGGAAGGCTTTTAGGGAAGTTACAACTGCTTTCATGATGAACGGCAGGTATGAAAGCTTAGTACCTTTGATTTGAGCAAAGGGTTGCAATTTGCTTCTCAGCTTGACTAAAGAACTCACATCTGCTTCGTCTACATGTAACGTTCTAACTGTTTCTAAGTGAGAAGCAAGCATTTGTTTCGCTATGGCTCTACGTAAACCACGCACAGGAATGCGCTCTTCTAAGCTAGCTTTATCCACCATCGTATTAGTTAGAAAAGTATCACTCGAGCTAGGTGGGTTTAGTGGCTGTTCAGCTGTGTTTTCTAGCGTACTTGCTTTTGAAGCGTAAGCTTTGACATCATCTACTCGTACCCGCCCATTAGGACCACTGCCTGCAACATTGTTTATATCTATACCAATATCTCGTGCAAGTTTTCTTGCTGCAGGTACAGCTAATACTCGGCCGTAAGGACCGGTTATTTTACCGTTATCACTATGACTCTGATGATTCTTTTGAATTTGAATTATGGGTTCATCTACAGCGTTTTTATCTGCCTTAAATAGGCTTCTCGCGTCCCCATCATCTTCAATTGTTGCTGCTTGGCCTTCAGTTATTGTTGTGGCGCTATCCTCTTGAAAAAGGGCTATTGGCATGCTTACTTGAACAATGTCACCCTCTTTGACCAACTGACGCTCTAAAATGCCACTGTAAGGACTAGGAAGTTCAACTGTGACTTTATCTGTCATGACTTCAACCAAAGGTTGATCAGTCTTAACCATGCCCCCTTCTGCAACTAGCCACTGAACTATTTCGCCTTCAACAACAGATTCGGCTAATTCAGGCATTAAGAATTCTTTGGACATACATTACTCCACAGCTAAACAAATTTTAGTAATTTAAGACCTTCTCAACCGCTTTTAAAATACGGTTTGGTTGCGGTAAATAGTCTTTATCTTGCGCATAAGGATAAGGCGTGTCAAAACCACTTACTCTTAAAGGGGGCGCTAACAACGCATCCAAAATAGCTTCACAAATACTTGCTGAAACTTCAGACATAAAGTTAAGCGTATGAGGAGATTCACTAACCAATACAACCCTACCAATACGCGCAACACTATTTAGCACCGTTTCTTTATCCCAAGGTAAAAGCGAACGCAAATCAATAACCTCAACAGAAACATCTTGCTTCGTAAGCTCTTCGGCAGCTTTTAAGGTTTCTGCCATTGAGCCCCCATAAGAAATAAGCGTGACATCATGACCCTCTTGACGCACTCGAGCTTGCCCTATAGGTATGGTGAAGTCCATATCTGAGGGTACGTCTTCTTTAACAGAGCGGTAAAGGCGTTTGGGTTCCATAAAAATAACCGGGTCGTCGTCTCTTATAGCTGACTTAAGCAAGCCTTTTACGTCGGTTGGTGTTGATGGATAAACAACTTTTAGACCAGGCGTGTGTATAAAATGCGTTTCAGGATTTTGTGAATGATGATGCCCACCTTTCACACCGCCGCCAGCTGGCATTCGTACTACCATGGGAGCAGTAAATGCGCCTCCGGAGCGGTAGCGTAATTTCGCAGCTTGGGAGACCAGTTGATCTAAGCCCGGAAAAACATAATCTGCAAATTGAATTTCTGCAACAGGGCGCATGCCGTGGGCTGCCATGCCGACTGCTGCGCCAATAATTGCACCTTCTGAAAGGGGCGTATCCATAACTCGGTCAGGGCCAAATTGCTCAAAAAGTCCTTCGGTAGCTAAAAATACGCCACCTCTTTTTCCAACATCTTCACCTAAAACAATGACACTATCATCTAGCTGCATTTCTTCAGCCAGCGTTAAAGACACGGTTTGAACAATGGTTTGCATTAATCTAATAACTCTCTTTTTTGTTCCTGCAAATGTTGAGGCATATCTTTAAAGACATCCTCAAACATCCAAGCTTTGGGGACTGCATCTGCTTTGGCAAGCTCATCAACCGCTGCCTGGAAAAGTGTTACCAGCTCCCCTAAATAAGTTTCTTCTTGCTCAATAGACCATAGGCCCATGGTTTCTAAAAACCTTCTCATACGAATGAGCGGGTCACGACGCTTCCAAGTTTCAAGTTCTTCTTTTGAACGATAAACAGAATCATCATCTGCTGAAGAATGCGGTCCATAACGATAAACCAAAGCCTCAACCAACGACGGCCCAAGACCAGCTCGAGCGTTTTCTATGGCTTCTTTCATGACGTAGTAACAAGCTATTACGTCCATACCGTCAACTTGATAGCCTGGCATTCCATAAGCGTGAGCTTTTTGCATAATATTTTCGGCACCTGTTTGCTTGGTAAAGTCAACACTAATTGCAAGGCGATTATTTTCACACAAAAAAACCACTGGAGCACCTTGTGCACCCGCATAGTTAATGGCTGCGTGAAAGTCTCCTTCTGAAGTTGCCCCATCACCAAAACTCGTTAAGGCTACTTGTTCTGTACCTTGAATCTTCATGCTAATAGCAGCACCAACAGCAGGTGGAATGTGCGCAGCTATGGCAGACACACCTGTAAAGATATTTAACTCTTTTGAACTTGGATGCATAGGCATTTGCCTAGCTTTGGCATTATCTAAGCTACTACCTGTCACCTGAGCCAAAATATCTTTAATACTTAAGCCAAGTGACATAGCCATAGGGTAGTCACGGTAGTAAGGAAACAGCCAGTCTTTTTTTACTATAAGTGCTTGAGCAGCCGCAATTTGAGCAGCTTCGTGGCCTGAATGGGGAGCAACAAAGCTCATTTTACCCATCCTCTGCATGTTCATAAAGCGCTGGTCAAGCTGTCTAGCTTTTAACATATCTTTGTACAGTTTTTGTAAAAAAGCAGGCTCTAAATCAAGTTCAAAAGGAGCAATCCACTCGCCAGCCTCGTTTAGAACAGTAATGGGTTCATCTGTAAAGGGTTGAACAAAAGCTTTATGCTTTAGCACTTCATGCCTCCTTTTAAATCAGTATGCTTGCAATTATACCTTGCCACTTAGCATTACTTGACCTTAGTGATCGCTTTAAGTCTAAGTTTAACACTGCCAAAAGCATATGCTTAAGACTCATAAGGACATTCATGCATACTAAAACACTGTTAGTCTTAACATAAAGTATAGTACAAAACGCGGGCTACTTGCAGCTAAAACGAAAAGCTATTCTAAATAAATTAAGAGAAAATGCTAAGCTTTTAAACATTTATGGAACAATCAAACTATGTTTTAGATAATCGCGATAAAAAGATACTAAGTATTTTGCAAAAAACCGCGACAATAAGCAATGCTGAACTAGCAGAAAAAGTAGGACTCTCTCCTTCACCCTGTTTAAGAAGAGTAAAAAGACTCGAGCAAGAAGGTTTTATAACGGCTTACCGTGCCGAAGTAAACCGAAAAAAACTCGGTTATCCTGTCATGGCCTTTGTTTCTTTAACCTTAAGTCGCCAAACAGAAGAAGATCTTGAATTTATTGAAACGCAGCTCAAAGAACTCCCTGAAGTCATTAATTGTTACTTAATGACAGGAACAAGTGATTACCTTTTACAAGTACTTGCTAAAAGCCTTGATGATTACAACGCCTTTATAAGGCAGTACATTACAAAACTACCCAGCATCCAGCATATTCATACAAGCTTTGCCTTAAAAAATATTAGTGAAAACACAATCATCCCTAGTTCCTAAACTGTCTTTCCATCAAAAGTAGGTCGAAAGCGTTTCAAAAGTTTGATACTCTTTTAGAACAGAGGGCTAGTCATGCCCTAAAAGCTTAAGGAGATACACTATGCAAACAAGCAAACAACGCCTTATAGCGTTCATTTTAATTGCCATAGGAACCTTGGCTATATTAGCTCGAGTGTCTGAAGGCGCAGCTTGGCTTTGGGTTGGTCTTGCTGCCAGCGTCTTTCTTTTCACTTACATTAGGCGCAAGGACTACGGCATACTCGTGACCGGCTCAGTGCTGGCAGGTGTTGCTGTAGGCATTTTACTTGAAGCAAGTTGGGGTTGGAATGGTGCTTTTCTTATAAGTCTAGGTGCTGGCTTTCTAGCTATTGACCGTGTTGAGCCAAAACCCAATCATTGGCCTCTCTATGTTGCCGGCATTTTAGGCTCACTTGGCTTAGTTGTTGGCTTATTAGAAAATGGCATCTTAACTTCAATTTGGTTTGCGCTTTTACTCATTGTCGTTGGAGTAATCTTAATTGGTCGTGACGAAAAATCTTTTGGGGATGGCAAGTGGATTAGCTTTAACCCTACCTCCAAAGCGTCAGAAGCCGATTTAAGCCCTGAAGCAAGCCAGACCGTGATTAATTCAGAAGCCGTTACTGAAGCCAAAGAAGTTAATGGCCAAAAAGAAAAACCTAGCAAACGCAGCAAAAGTAAAGAGGAAAAGCCAAGCACGGAACCGTCAAACACAAATCAAGCAAAAGAAACACCCGAACAAGAAACCACAAACTCAGACGAATTAAAAAGCAAACTCGAGCTCTGGCGAAGAGAAACCGCTAAAGCTGAAGACAAAGCAGCATATTTGGTACTCACCAATGAAAGTTTAAACTTAATTGTTGAACAAAAACCCCAAACCCTAAAAGACTTAAACGCTATAAAAGGTATAGGGAAAGTCAAACTCGAGCGTTACGGTCAAGCCATACTCGAGCTTGTAGCGGCTTCTTAAGCCTTTAATTACTTATTGCTTAGCTCTTTTAAACTTTAAGCTTCTGTATTTTTTTGCTTTTATGCGAGCACTGTTTTTTATGGTGATTGTCTTGGTCTGGGCAGTAAAAACGGATGAGCTATGTCGATGCTGTGTTTAACCTAAAAACTGCTATTTATGGTGTTTATAGCTAAGAAGTTGAAAGACAGATTTGAATACGTGTGTTGTGCTTCGGTATAACACACTGTATTTATGTTTGAATCTTGGTACACTATCATTGTTGTACTTTAGGCAATGTTGCCACTAATTTAACTATTCTACTAAGCTGCACAGTTGCTATTGCTGTTACTGTGGCTTTACTTAACGGAGGACAAATGCCAGAAACAATTCATTTAGGACTAGCTGGAATCAATATTGATACGAGCCAAATATCAAGTATTGATGGTATGCAAGGCGAACTTATTTATAGAGGGTATGACATTCGAGAGCTTGCCAATAAGGCTAGTTACGAAGAGGTTGTTTACCTGCTATGGCATGATGATCTTCCTAATAAAGCGCAGCTTGCTGACTTCAAAGAAAGTTTAAAGCCTCACTTTGCCCTTCCTGAAGTTGTTCTTGATACGTTAAGACTTATGCCAGCAGGGATTGATCCGATGCACGCCGTGAGAACAGCTGTGTCTATGTTGGGTGCTACTGACCCTGTGGCCGATGATGTTGGTTTAGACAATGTCAAACGTACAGGTCTAAGCTTAACGGCTAAATTTCCTGCCATAGTTGCTGCTTATGAACGCATTCGCAATAACTTGCCGGTGATTGAACCTGACCCAGATTTATCTATAGCAGGCAACTTTTTATACATGCTTACAGGCGAGAAGCCGAGCGAAGCTGCGACCAATGTAATGGATGTCGCCTTGGTTTTACATGCTGAACATGGCAGTAACGCCAGCACTTTTGCGGCAAGAGCTGTCGCGAGTACCTTAACCGATGTCTACAGTGCCATTACTGCTGCTGTAGCCTCCCTAAAAGGTCCTTTGCATGGTGGTGCAAATGCCGCCGTTATGAAAGCACTCGAGCAGATTGGTAGTGTTGAAGCTGTTGAGGGTTATGTTCTTGGTATTCTTAACAGCAAGGGTGGGCGCGTTATGGGCTTTGGGCATAGAGTTTATAGAGTGCTTGACCCTAGAGCTATCATTTTGAAAGATGTTTCTATGCATTTAGCAGAAGAATCTGGTGACAGCAAGTGGTTTGAAATGAGCTTAGAAATGGAGCGCATTATGGACCGCGAAATGGCTAAAAAAGGAAAAGAAGTTAAGCCTAATGTTGATTTCTTTAGCGCGAGTGTTTACCGCATGCTTGGTTTTCCTAGGGATATGTATACGCCCATTTTTTCTGTTGCTAGAATTAGTGGTTGGATGGCGCATCTTTTTGAACAGTATGAAGACAATAAACTTATGCGTCCTCGTTTAGTATATGAAGGTCCTAGAGGAAAGACATTTACGCCTGTTGAAGACCGCTAAGTAGCTACTATTTGAATACCAAAGACCTACCAAGTCCGCTTGCGTAGGTCTTTTTCAGATCAACTTTGAAGCGCTTGAGTCTTTAAGGGAAGCTCAACTGGGCAGCTTGCAGTCTTTAACAAGTAGCGTTTCCACAAATGGTTTGATGGTGCAACCATTTGTGCTACCACCTAACCTAGACTATCCGAATCCTTGGGGAGTAAAAACAAAGCAACTCAGTCGCTGCTGCAATGTTTCTTGGAACTGCAAAAATATTCATCCCTCCCATTCATTTTTAAGCCAAACTACTTTTTGGTTTTTGCAAGACATGATTCACCTCAAGAATGCTTATTCCCCTAGAAAGCAATTCATGTTAATCTTACGACCATGTGTGAAGAACTTCACACACCATTTTCATAGGAGGAAATCGTGTTAAAAAAGGTTTTAGCATTCTTTTTATTAATCGCACTTTTAACAAGCGTAAGTGCTCAAGACTTACTTAAGGTAAGAATAGGGTTTAACCCAACACAGAACTCTGATGAGCTAACTCAAGCAGCTCAGGCCATCGCTGATTATCTTGAAGATAGCTTTGCAGGGCAAATAGAGGTCGAAGTCTTTTTACCAACTGAGTACAGTGGCCTTATTGAAGCTATGCGTAGTGGAAACTTAGACTTCGCTTTCTTTCCTCCGGACGGTTTTGTACTTGCTCAACGCGACGCAAATGCACAAGTTCTTCTAAAATCTGTACGTTTTGGAAATCCTTTTTACTGGAGTGCAATTATTGTACGAAAAGATAGTGGCATTACTTCAGTTGGAGCGTTAGAAGATAAGACCATCGCTTGGGTTGACCCTAACTCAGCTGCTGGCTATGTTTTTCCACGTTCTGAAATTATTTTAGCAGGCATAGAACCTGACAATTTCTTTAGTAATCAAACCTTTGCAGGCGCACATGACGCAGCGGTATTATCAGTACTTAACGGCTCTGTAGATGCTGCTGCAACGTTTGCAAATGATGCTGAAAATATATCTGGCGCTTGGACTCAATTTTTAGATGCAGAACAAGCAGCCGAACTCACCTCAATTTTTTACTCACGCCCTATTCCTGGTGATACCTTTAGTGTTTCTAAAAGCTTTGGCGATACCTATCCTGCTTTAACACTACAAGTTGCTGCTGCAATTGCAAGCATTCCACAAGGAACCTTACTAACAGATCTTTACCGTATTGACTCTATGATTCTTGCTGACAGTAGCGATTACGATGTTGTCCGTGAAGCGCGTAGCGTTCTTGGTTTAGACGAGTAAATCTTAGTTATTAGTTCTTAGTTTATAGTGTTTGGTTCTATCAACTAAGAACTAAACACTTTTTTTATGATTTCAGTAAAAAACTTAGGCAAAACCTTCCCAGATGGAACCGTGGCGCTAAAGGATGTCACCGTGGACATCCCCAAGGGTGACTTCATAGCCATTATTGGTTTGTCAGGTGCAGGCAAATCAACCTTTTTAAGGTGCCTCAATCGACTCAACAATCCTACAGAAGGTCAAATTCTTGTTAATGATCAAGATGTCGTTGCACTTAGGGGTCGTGCACTCCAAAAATACCGCCGCACCGTTGGCTTTATCTTTCAGCAATTTAATCTTGTCAACCGCCTGACCGTAAAAGAAAACGTTTTGGCAGGAAGATTAGGCTACCACCCCACATGGCAAGGCATGCTCGGCCTTTACAGCGAAAAAGATAAACAGCTTGCCCACAATTACATACGCATGGTTGGCCTAGATGAAAAGGAAAACACTCGAGTTGACTCTTTATCTGGCGGTCAGCAGCAACGGGTAGCTATAGCTCGAGCTATGACGCAAGAACCTCAACTTATTTTGGCTGATGAGCCTATGGCAAGTTTAGACCCTAGGTTATCTGATGTCATTCTTGGTTTGCTTAAAGAATACAATGAGCAACAAGGCGTTAGTATTTTGGTAAATATTCATGTTTTAGAGCTAGCTAAGCGATATGCAAAACGGGTACTCGCTTTTAACAAAGGTGAGCTTGTGTTTGATGGTCCTGTGAGTGCGTTAGATGATGCTCTTGAGGAAGAAATTTACTCAGGTAGTCTGGAGACGCTGTAATGATTATTTTTTCTTTTCTAGGGGCTGCCATTGCTGTACTTTCAGGTTTGGTTAATAACTCGCAGCGCCGACTTATAGTTACCGCTTGTGTAACGCTTATTGTAGCTTTTTTTGCCTTCCCTTTTAGCGAAGCTATAGGCGCACTTACTCGTCATGATATTAACCCGACTCCTTTTGGGCTTATCTTTATTTTTCCTTGGTTTATTCTTATTTTAGTGACTGGTATTGCAGGCTTAGGTTTATATAAGGCTAAACCCAGCAACCTTGGGCTAGCAAGCATTATCTTGGGTATAAGTAGTATTGCAATGAGTCTTATCTGGATAAATCAAAGTCCCAGCATTGTCGCCCAGCAACCTCTTTATGGTCTTATGGAAGCTTTAACGGGGACAGCCTTATTTGCACTCATTGCTGGCTTTAGTTGGTCTAACCAAAACATACGCATTCCCATGTTAATTGTGGGCTTAGCATTAGGTATAGGCTCGTTTGTATGGCTTAACTCTGACGCGGGTCACGCTATTTTACCTGAAGCTGAAGGCTACTATAAACTGTTTCGAAGCACATCTCCAGAAACAGCTGAAACCATTGTAGTTAACTTTAATGAGGGCTTAGAAGCTCTCAACAAGCAACGCCAAACCCTAGGTATGTCAGAACTCGAGCCACTCGAGTCTGTTGCAGCGTTAGAGACCAACCGCTTACCTCGCGCCGCGGCAGATAGTATAGATGAGGGTGGTTTAGGCCTTAGGCTGGTTCGTCCGGGTCAAAGTGGTTACGGCACACCTCTCATATTTTTAATGGCAGGCTTGCTGGTGGGTAGTGGTGTCATGCTGAGCGCCCGCAAGCATCTTGTTGCGGCTAATGATTTTTCTTTAGGGATTATGTTTGGCCTTGTTATGCTAGCTTTGGTACCAGCATTTGCAGCTACCGAGTTCAGCATTAATAGATTTGTTGAAGGTTTACCTTTTTTACGAGACTTTTTAGATAGAGCTTGGCCACCTGCGCCTGAAGCTATTAAAGAAGTAGCTGAGCAAATATTGCTTACGGTAGAAATTGCTTTGGTAGGTACTTTCTTGGCAGCACTTTTTGCTATTCCGCTATCTTTTTTAGCATCACGTAATCTGACGCAGGGTAACTGGTTTATGAAAACCGTCTTTACCTTAACTCGAGCATTTTTTAATATTGATCGTGGTGTTGATACGCTTATTCTTGCTCTTGTGTTTGTATCTGCAGTAGGGCTTGGGCCTTTTGCAGGTGTACTAGCCATGGCCATTCATTCTATTGCAGATTTAGGTAAAGTCTACTCTGAAACCATTGAAAACGTAGAAAAGGGACCCATAGAAGCACTCGAGTCTGTGGGGGCTAGTGGCTCTAATGTGGTTCGTTGGGCTATTTTGCCTCAGGTGATGCCTTTGTTTGTTGGTTGGACGCTTTACCGTTTTGAAATTAACTTTAGGGTTTCAATTGTCATTGGTCTTGTTGGTGCGGGCGGCATTGG
The DNA here is from genome assembly GCA_964352605.1 of uncultured bacterium. Classification (GTDB taxonomy): domain Bacteria; phylum Deinococcota; class Deinococci; order Deinococcales; family Trueperaceae; genus JAHEBB01. The sequence goes on from CAYGTA010000001.1 coordinate 10,319, forward strand.
CTTTTTTATTAAAGAAAAAATGGGTAATGGATCTTGGGATGAAATGATGGTTGGTATTATTGCTATTGTTATAGTTGTTAATATTATTGATTTTGCTTCAAGTTGGCTAAGAAACCGTTTAGTCTAGCGTTCTGAAAAGCAGTACTGAATTAGTTTAATCGTGTTATAAGGCTGAAAGGGTCTGAGCTTACCCCTCTCGCTCGGACTTATAAAGTCTTTCTATATTTTTAATTCAGCTTAGTTCAAAAGGGTTTCGCGGTAGCGTTTACTGTGAAACCCTTCGCAGCATACGGCTGCTACATTCGCAATAATCACGCTGGGTCACGCTGAAAGGATGCTCATGCAGCGTTTGTTTATTGCTTTACTATTGGTTTCAGGCTTTGCTTTTGCCTCAGCTCAACAAAACTGGTTTGGTGTAAGAACAGGCTATCCTTTAGGTGGCACTGTTCATTACGGCATAGAAAATGGACTTAGTAACGGTTTTGATTTACGTTTAAGTGCAAACCTTAAAGTTCGTGGTAATAATGTTGACTTTGGTATTGGTATTGACGGGCTTAATGAGGTTTATATTGATAACCCCATCATTGTTTATGTTGGTGGTGGCCCTTCTCTAGACTTTAATGGCAACAGTGCCCTTATTGACGTGCACGCTTTAGGTGGACTCGAGTTTAGATTTAGTGATTTTGGTTTGAGTAATTTTGGTGTCTTTGTTGAGGCTTCTTTGGGTGCCGGAATTGGCATTAATCGAAATAGCCAAATTCCTTCAGCAGGCGCCGCGGTTGGTCTGAACATTCATTTTTAAGTTATTAGTAAGACTTCTAGGGTGCGGGGGCCATGAACACCCTCTACCCTATTTAGTTCTATATCTGAAGTAGCAGAAGGCCCAGATATAAAGGTAATCGCTCTACCTGCTGCCACGCTAGGCTCGAGCTTTTTGAAGGCTTCTGGTACCAAATCAACAATTTGCTCTGCAAAAACAATGCAAAGGTGATAGTCAGGTAGTAGCGTAATGGCACGCCTTCCTTGGTACTGACCTGTATCTAAAGCAATGCTGCCTGTCTGCGCAACCGCCACTGCGCAACCTGTTATTACAGCATCACTCTGATCAAGTTCATCATGACTAAGCATCGTATCTTTCATAAAGTTAAAGCCAAAAGGTAACCATTCTGCTGGCAAATCTTTAGGAAGCACAATATTCTTAGCAGTTTGCTTTTCGCAAGATGTAGCTATCCACTTAGGAATATCCGCTTCAGAAATGCGGTGAACAATTACTTTATAGTCTTCAATACGCTCAGTAAAAAGCTCGAGTCTTTCTTCAAGACTTGTTGTAATGCTTGTTAAGTACTGCCTTGGTACGTCCACATCTTCTGGCTTTTCAGTTTCAGGTACATCTTTTATTGCCGCGCGGATGCTTGCTAGCATACTTTCTTTACTCATTTTTCTGTCCCTTGTTCGCGTTTTTTCCACCAGTCTCGAAAGCTTTCTTTCGGTATGGCTTTAAGGTCACGCATTGCTGTCCAGCCAGATAAGTAGCCGGGTAAGCGCTCTATGTAACCATTCTTAGCAAACAAACCACCGCCCATTTGCGCAGCTTGTTGGGCTTGTTCATAGCGTTTCTGGCTGGCAAATGCCTTTGCAGCAAGCTGCATACCCAAGTGTTCAGGCTCAAGTTTTTTAAGGATGGGTTGCTCTTTTTTGTGGGCTACTGCTTTGCCTCTTAAATGCACTAGCACTTCAGGAATATTAATTTTTACAGGGCAAACGTCATAACAAGCACCGCATAAACTACTGGCGTAAGGTAGCGAGCTAGCATTTTCTATACCTTTGAGTTGAGGCGTAAGAATAGCGCCAATTGGACCTGGATAGACCGAGTGGTAGTTATGCCCCCCAGTGCGTTCGTAAACAGGGCAAACATTTAGGCAGGCACTACAGCGAATGCAGTTGAGTGTCTGTCGACCTATTTCGTCTTTAAGGACTTGGGTTCGACCGTTATCAACCAGAACCAAATGGAATTCTTCAGGCCCATCCCCTTTATGAATACCTGTCCAGAAAGAGTTATAGGGGTTCATACGCTCTGCTGTTGAGGAGCGTGGCAGCGTCTGCATAAAAACCTCAAAGTCTTGCCATGAAGGTATTATTTTTTCTATTCCCATCATGGTTATAAGCACTTTAGGTAAGGTTGTACACATACGCCCATTGCCTTCAGACTCTACAACACTAATGGTACCTGTTTCTGCTACTGCAAAATTTGCACCACTAATGCCGACAGGTACTGTTAAGAATTTTTTGCGTAAAAATCGTCTTGCTGCCGCAGCTAAGTCTTTAGGTTCATCAGTAAGATCTGGCTCATTTAGCGTTCTTATAAACAGTTCACGTATTTCACTACGGTTTTTGTGAATAGCAGGTACCAAAATATGTGATGATTCTTCATGGGCTAATTTAATAATGAGTTCAGCAAGGTCTGTTTCTATCGGCGTTATGCCTTCAGCAAATAGAGCATCATTTAAACGGGTTTCTTCAGTAGTCATTGATTTTACTTTAATGACTTCTTTTGCTTGGTAGCTTTTAACCAAATCTACAATAATCTTATTTGCTTCGCTGGCAGTTTGTGCCCAGTACACCTTACCACCTACCCGCTCAACCGAAGCTTCTAATTGCAGTAAGTACTCATCTAAATGCCTTAAGACTCTTGTCTTTAAGGCAAAACCTGCGTCTCTCAGGTGCTCCCAGTCAGGTAATTCCTCAACGACCTTTGTTCGCTTAGTACGAATGGCACCCGTGACTTTACTAAGATTGCGTCTTAACTGACTATTATTTATGTTAGCTGCTGCTGTTTTTTGAAACATGGGTAGAGGCAAATTATCCATAAACATGCTCCTCTGTGGATGCAAGAATCTCAGCAATGTGCACTGTCTTCACACCTGTACGCAAACGGTGCAACGCACCATCAATATGCATTAAGCAAGAGGTATCAGCAGCAGTACAAACTTCTGCTTCGGTATTCATAATATGTTGTACTTTAGAGCTAAGCATCGCCATAGAAGTATCTGCATTTTTGACGGAGAAGGTTCCACCAAAGCCACAGCATTCTTCTTTAGCTTCTAATTCTATAAGCTCTAAACCTTTAACATTTTGAAGCAACTTTAAAGGCGCTTCGCCAATTTTAAGCATGCGCATAGAGTGGCAAGTTGTGTGCAAGGTAACCCTATGAGGATAATAAGCGCCCACATCCTCAACCTTAAGTTTATTTAGTAAAAACTCTGTTAACTCAAACGTTTTATTATTTAACGCATCGATAGACTCTAATAGTTCTTCTCTGCCGTGTTGTTTGGCTAGGTAGGGGTAATATTCTCGCATCATGCCAACGCACGAAGCCGAGGGTGACACTACGACCTCCGCAGTTTCAAACGCAGCTAGCATACTGTCTAGCATAGGTAGGCACTCCGTTTGATAACCAGTATTAAAATGCATTTGCCCACAGCAGGTTTGCTGCATGGGTACTGAAACCGTATGCCCTAAACGCTCGAGTAGTGTCACGGTTGCTTTAAGGGCTTCTGGAAAAAGCGTGTCGTGATAGCAACTTAAAAATAGAGATATATTCATAATTTGGTTTAGTTTACCTTACTACTAGATTAACTTAAACGTACTGTTATCTAAAACCTTTTTTCTTTAGGCCATTTTTTTGCATCTTGTCTTAGCATTTACGTGAAAGCCTTGCTTTATCGTTAGCCTAAAGCTAAGCTGCTATATACATTATTAGTGTAAGACTAACGATTTTTTTAAGTTTTTGATACCCAACTTACTACGTTGAGCATCATTCAAAAGTTCAATAACTTTAGCGCAAGAAGGCTTCGTGCAAACCCCCATCAACCGCTATAATCTGCCCTGAGGTTTTAGCTAGCTTTGAACTGGCTAGAATATAAGCTGCTTCAGCCTGGTCTGCTAGGGTTATGGGTGTTTTTGTAAGCGTGCGTTCTGCATAAAAAGCCGCCAGTTTATCTCTTAAGCTCTCGGTTGTTTCATCTTCACTATAGTCAATGTTGTACTTACTAAGAGAACTCATAACACGCTCCCTAGGAAACATACTGCTGCCTTCAACCACCGTTGCAGGAGCAAAACCATTGACACGTACTAAAGGTGACAACTCCATAGCAAGTTCTCGAATAAGATGATTCGCCGCAGCTTTACTGGTGTCATACGCAAGCGATCCCTTTTTTGCTACCGTCGCGTTAGCGCTTGTTGTTAAGACCAAACTCGCCTTGGTTTTTTGAGCTTGCCAGATGGTATTAGCTTCATCAGCGACAAGATACATACCTGTTACATTAATGTCAAAAGTAAGTCCCCATTTATCATCAGGAATACGACCATCTTTTGTTGGCGTAACAAAAATACCAGCTGTCACAATAACGCTATCGATACCACCATAAGCAAGCACAACTTGCTCACACATAGCTCTTACAGTTTCACGATTTGTTACATTTGCTTGTAAAGCAATTGCAGGACCACAGTTAGAAATACCTGTTCCAGCCACCCCAATGCCTATGCCATAAACCTGAGTCAGCTCATCAGCAGTAGCTTGCGCCGCTTCAAGGTTAAGATCAGCACAGACAACATGTGCCCCTTCTTTAGCAACCCTATGAGCAACCGCTTTACCTATGCCACTACCCGCACCAACCACCACAACGACACTTCTGGCAAATTCTTTCTCAGCAGGCATGCGGCGTAACTTAGCTTCTTCAAGCGCCCAATACTCAATATCAAAAGCTTCTTGTTGCGGTAAAGAAATGTACTCACTTATTGCCTCAGCACCACGCATAACTTCAACCGCGCAAGTATAAAACTCAGCTGTCACTCTAGACTCACTTTTGTTTTTACCCCAAGCAATCAAGCCCACACTCGGAATTAAAATTACAGTCGGGTTAGGGTCACGCATGGCTGGCGAAGCCGCATCTTTGCAAGCATCATAATAAGCTTTGTAATCTTCCTTATAAGCCGCTAAGCCAAGCTCGAGTTTGCTTATTAAAGCCTCAAAGCCTTCGTCACTTTGCCAGTCAACAAATAGGGGTTTGATTTTGGTTCTTAAAAAATGATCTGGGCAGCTTGTACCTAATTCTGAAAGTCTAGCTGCATCATTACTATTTACAAATTCTAAAATTGCGGCTGTTGCCTGAATGGTTGCAACAAACTTATTTTCTTGCGAGACCATGCCGCGCAACTTAGGTAGTAAGTTTACTAGAACTTCATTGCGTGCTTCTTCGCTTAAACTTTCAACCTTTTGCCCCCCAAAGGTTAATTCTTTTTTGTCACGCTGCTCAATATAACTGGCTGCTTTTTCAATCAAGTTTAAGCTAAGTTCATAACACTCTTTATCATCATTTGCCCAATTAATAAGGCCATGTTGCCCCATAATTAAACCCTTTAAGTTAGGGTTTTTACGCAACTCTTCACGCATCACTAGACCTAAATCAAAGCCAGGGCGTTGCCAGTCAACCCAGCCTACCTCATCACCATAAATTTGCTGCGTCAGTTCTTTTGAATTCTTAGCAGCAGCAACCGCAATAGCTGCATTAGGATGCGTATGATCAACATGTTTAAAAGGAATAAACCCATGCAAAGGCGTATCAATCGAACTTGCTCTAGGGTTCAAATCATAAACCGTATGAGGATACATAGCTACCATACTATCTTCAATAGCTGTCTTAGGGCCTTTCTCAGCAGCCGCATCATAAATAGACTCGAGTGCTAAGAATTTAGACATGTAAAGCGATGCAAAATTTTCTCGTTTAGAAGTTCTTAAATCTCCACCAGAACCTTTAACGTACATAACTTCGACACTCTCTTGCGTCAAAGGGTCAGTCATCATTATTTTAGAACTGGTGTTACCACCACCCGTATTGGTTATACGCTGGTCATCACCTAAAAGGTTAGAGCGGTACACTAATCTTTCAACAGGGTCTAAACTTGCTGCGTAGTCATCATCCCAAGCATAAGTCACATGCTGAAAATCAGTCTGCTTCATTTTTGCTCCTCAAGAATCATCGTTTTTGCAGCACAGCTGCTTCGTAATCTTTAATTTCTGCCATGAAGCCCATACCCACAGGTGTATTTTGCTGCGCACAATAGTAATCCCAGACAGCAGCAAAAGGCATCATTTTGAGTTCTTCAATTAAAGCAAGTCGAGAGCTGAAGTCTTTTTCTGCTTCTAATGCACGTAATTTAGTTGAAGGCTCGAGTAAGGCCATGAGTAGCGCTTTCAGTGTATTTCGGGTACCTATAACCCAAGCTGCAACTCTGTTGATACTGGCATCAAAGAAATCAAGGCCAATATGCACCCTATTGAGGTAGTCTCCTCTTACTATTTCTTGCATGATAGCTTGCAGGTCATCTGTTAAGGTAACAACATGGTCACTGTCCCAACGAACACCTCGACTTACATGTAGTAAAACCTCATCTATATAGCAAAGTACACTTGATAATTTGTCTGCAATGCCTTCAGTCGGATGAAAGTGACCAGCATCTAAACAAAGTACCGTTTTATTTTGCATGGCATAACCCATGTAAAACTCATGCGAACCCACCACATAACTCTCTGAACCTAAACCGAACAACTTACACTCAACAGCGTCAAGGTTGTGTTTAGGATTTAAGGGTTCAGCTAGCACTGCGTCAAGAGCAGACTTTAAGCGCTCACGAGGTGCTTTTCTATCTGCAGGTACATCTTTATATCCATCAGGAATCCAGATGTTAGTAACACAAGGCGACTCCAAATGTTCACCAAAGTAAGCACCAATCTTACGACTCGCCTGACAATGCTCAATCCAAAACTGCCTAATACCTTCATCTTCATGCGCTAGCGTAAAGCCATCATCAGCCATAGGGTGTGAAAAGCAACTAGGGTTAAAGTCAATCCCATGATTGTTTTCTTTAGCCCAGTCAAGCCATGAACTAAAATGCTCCGGCGCAACTTCATTACGAGGAATAGGCTTATCACTATCAAGATACATGGCATGCAAGTTGAGCCTATGAGAACCCGGAATCAAACTATACGCTTTATCAAGATCAGAGCGTAATTGCGGAATGGTTTTAGCCTTACCCGGGTAGTTGCCCGTCGCCATAATGCCCCCACTTAAACCTCGTTCAGGGTCTTCAAACCCTGCCACGTCATCTCCTTGCCAACAGTGCAAACTAATAGGAATCTTAGCCAATGTTGCCAAAGCCAAATCAACATCTACACCCAATTCAGCGTAACGTTCTTTAGCTAGACCAAAGGCCTGCTCGAGTTTATTCATGGCTACCTTTCAAATCATAATGTCTTAAATGCCAATCTTAGGCAATAAGCGTATGCTTGTTAACCTTGGCATCTATCTACTTGCTTTATTAAACTAGTCTAACAAATTCAAACAAATAAGCACAAGGTTTAACATAATTCATGTTAGTTTTTGGCGTTTTTTGTTTGCTTTTAATCATTTTTGCATCTTTATCAAACATTGCAGCAGCGACTACGTTGGTTTGCTTTTGTTCTCCTAGATTTAGATACCTTTTTTAGGGTTGCTGGACGCACAAATGACTTGATGCTACACCTCTTTATGGAAATGCTCAAACCATGTTCCAATATAAAAAAGAGGGATAGCTAAAGCCATCCCTCTTAAAAACTCGAGTCTAGCTTTTATCTGTCTCCACCTAACAAGCCGCCCAGTAATTCCCCGCCAACTCCTGCTACACCTTTAGCTTCACCTTTATTCTGAAAGGTAGCTGCAGCTATACGGTCAGCCAAGCGAGAGAACGGCAAGCTCTGCAAGTAAACCGTTCCGGGGCCCTGCAACGTTGCTAGAAAGATGCCTTCTCCTCCAAAGAGTGCATTTCGCACACCTTTCATCATTTGAATGTCATAATCAACACTTGGTGTCATACCGACAAGGCAACCTGTATCTACTCGCCAAGTTTCACCCGCATTTAGTTCTTTCTTAATAATGGTTCCACCCGCATGAATAAAAGCTCGACCGTCACCTTTTAAGCGCTGCAAAATAAAGCCTTCACCACCAAAAAAGCCCGCACCAAGACGTTTCGTAAAGGCAATATCGATATCTATCCCTTTAGCTGCACACAAAAAAGAATCTTTCTGGCAAATAAATTCCCCACCAATTTCATCTAACTCTAAAGGAATAATTTTACCCGGATAAGGCGCAGCAAAAGCAACATGGCCTTTGCCATTACCAGTATGTTTAAAATTTGTAATAAAGAAACTCTCACCCATTAAAGCCCGTTTTAAGCCACCAAACAAAGCTTTACCTAAACCTGCACCATCTCCACCTAAATTAGTATCCATTTCAATACCGGGGCCCATGTACATCATGGTGCCAGCTTCTGCGCGCACACTTTCGTTAGGGTCAAGTTCAATCTCAACCATTTGCATATCATCACCAGTAATTTTGTAATCAATAACATCTGCAGGCATTTGCATCCTCCTAAATAAAAAGTTGCTTCATAGTAGCTAAAATTCAGGCAGTTTGTCGACAAAACTTTTCATTTCAGGATACTCGAGCGTTGCCAGTGATTTGCTGATGCGGTTTAGTGGATACAAAAGTAAAGCGTAAAATAAAAGGCAGACTATGAACAGTTCTAAACCGCGGCCTTGAGAACTATCTGTTGCGTATTGGCTGCTTATAACCAATGCAAAGAAGTCGAGCATGGTAACAAAAAAAACTAGGGTGCTTGCTTTGATGCAGTGTGTTAGTAGTTGGCTCCAGTATGGCCTGAATGCTTTTTGGAGATACTTGATTACTAAGCCAAGGTCATTCTTTTCTGTCGGGTAGTTTGCAAGCGCTTCTAAAAGTAGTGCGGCCACCTTAGTTGAGGCAAGCAAAATAAGAGCTAATTGGGCACGTACAATAGGAGGCAGAGCAAAACCTAATAAAAAAGGTGATAAAAGTAAATGAAAAGCTGCAAACCAAGCTACCATAGGCACCGCATTTATCGCAAAAACCAACACCTTTGTAGCTTTAGCAAAGCAAGAAAAAGGGCCAAATTGAGCAAAAACGAAAATCAAAGCGAAAGGAAAAGCATACAAGGCAGCGGTACAACAAAGATAGCTTGTTAGTAAGACTCCTCCCCAATCACGAGGATTCACAAATCTAAACCCACTAGCAGCATCAAAACCAAAGCCTAACAGAACACAGCTAGCCAAAACCCACAAAGCAAAAGCAAACCAAAGAATATATTTCTGCACAAAGCTTCGCAACCAAATAGCCGCACAAAAGCCACTCACTGCACTCGAGCTTAGCAAAACCCAGTACCACCGAACCATGGGGTAGCGGTATAAAGAAATAATAGTTATAAGGGCAACTAAGACCGAAAAGCCAAAGAATACTTCTCGTACTGTTTTGAAAACCCCATCACTAATAGCAGCCACCAAAGCGAAGAAAAAAATAAGACAGGAAAAAGCTACAAAGGGTCGCCATAGTAGCTCACTTGGGTAGTTATAAACAGCTAAAAACTGCAAATTATCAAGCACTCGAGTCCATTGTGCTTGATTAAAAACATAGTTTATGGATACGTAAGCTAAAGCAATGCAAAGTATCAAAAAGAAAACAAAAAGCAGACTTGTCCAAGCTGACTTAAAGATTTCTTTTTTCAACCATTTTTCTAAGTCAATCGTTCGCAAAAAGATTCTCTTTACTTTATTAATGGATTATTTTTATTTAGGCTGACCATTTAACTACTTAGTGTAAATGTGTAACTGCTCAAATTATTTTTTGTATTAAATCACTTTGACTTAGGATGTTAAGTACTACTCTGTTACTCAATCGTATTGAACACTTAATGTCTATTAACTGAAGATGCGAATTTGCTACTTGAAGCAAATTCGCACATAGTTAGTCATGAAACTTTTAAAGAATTTTAGAAAGAAAGTCTTTCGTTCTTTCTTCTTGCGGATTTGTAAAGAAATGCTCAGGTGAACCCACTTCTACTATTTCACCCGCATCCATCAAAATAACCCTATCCCCCACTTCACGAGCAAAACCCATTTCGTGCGTAACTACAACCATGGTCATGCCTTCTTTAGCCAGATTAACCATAACCTCAAGCACTTCACCAATCACCTCAGGGTCAAGCGCACTGGTAGGCTCATCAAACAACATAACTTTAGGACCCATGGTCAAAGCTCGAGCTATCGCTACACGCTGCTGCTGCCCACCTGAAAGTTGCCCTGGGAATTTTTGTGCTTGTTCAGGTATCTTTACTTTTTCTAGGTAATACATAGCTTTTTCTTCTGCTTCTGATTTTTTCATACCACGAACCCGAATGGGTGCTAGCGTAATGTTGTCCATGACGGTCAAGTGCGGAAACAAGTTAAAGCTTTGAAATACCATGCCTGTCTCACGACGTACTGCATCAATATTTCTAATATCATCAGTCAGATGCGTGCCATCGACTACAATTTTGCCTTCTTGATGTTCTTCTAAACGGTTTAAGCAGCGAATTAGCGTTGATTTTCCTGATCCTGATGGACCAATTACCACTACAACTTCACCTTTATTTACAGATGCATTTATGTTTTTGAGAACATGAAACTCGCCGTACCATTTGTTGAGGCCATCAACAGTAATGATGTTTTCGCCGCCTTCAGGGGCAAATGCTGTTACTAGACCTTGTGGATATTCTGCCATGCGTTTACCTCGTTCCTAACCCAAGTTGTTTTTCTAACTGTCGACTTGCCACACTCATACGGTAGCAAAAGAACCAGTACAAGACTGAGCCATAAATGAAAAGTTCTTTAAGAATACCGCCAGATACCTGTGTTGCTTCTGGTTGAGTGGAAATAAGCAAAATGGTGTTAAACAAATCTGCCAGTCCTACCACCAAAACAAGACTCGTATCTTTAAATAAACCAATAAATAAACCAACAATAGCTGGAATGACAGCCCTTAAGGCTTGTGGTAAAATGATTATTCTGGTTGTATCCCAAGGGGTTAAGCCTAAAGCATGCGCAGCTTCGCCTTGTCCTTTTGGTAAAGCTTGCAGTCCCCCACGAACATTTTCAGCCATGTAAGCAGCAGCAAAGAGAATAATGGCAACTTGCGCTCTAACTATCCCTGCTGGCGTACTATTGATCATTAAAGGTAGCAAGATAGACGCCATAAACAACCACGTAATAAGCGGGGCGCCACGTATAAGCTCGATGTAGGCAGTACATACCACCTTAACAACGGGAAGTTTACTTTCACGCCCAAGCGCTAAAGCAATGCCTAAAGGAAAGCTAACAACAATGCCTGTAATGGCAAGAAAGAACGATAACAGCATACCGCCCCATAAATTATAGTCAACAGTCCTCAATGGATTTGTGCCTTCTGAGCTACCAAAGCCAGCCAAAAGGAATGTGCACAAGAACCATAAAAGCACCCATGCCAGTGACAGGCGTTTTGCAATCTGAGGCATAGCTTGCCCTAAAAAGAAACCACCTCCACCTAGCACAGCTGCCAAAACCCAATAGATGCGTACCGATTCCCAGTTAAATAAAGCAACAACTGCAATGACAGCAATCAGCCCAATAATCCAGTAGTAGGCTCCTCTTATAATTTTGCCAGTACCTTCATTAGAAACACCTGCTGAAACACCAAACAAGGTCATTACAGCAATAACGGTTGCCATGGGTCGCCAGAGAAGTTCTGCAGGATACCTAAAAACAGCGAGTAACCTTTGGTTATTCCAAATAATCTGCCAGTCAGATTGGGTTACCAACCAAATTAGTAAGTTTATAGCTGCATAGAAAATGACTGCTAAGGAAACAACTGAAATGATGCTATTTGCAATACCATTAAAAACATTTTGCCTTAACCAGACTCCGAAACCTGAGGTTGGTTGCGGAGAAGGCAAGGCGGGTTGCGGTCTAAAAGCCATATTAACGCTCCACCAGTTTTACACGATTGTTAAAAATGTTTAATATCAGCGAGAATGTCAAACTAATCATTAGGTAACCTATAATCAATATGATTATGACAGGTACACTTGCACCTGACTGCCCCATGACTATTTCACTTACTTTTGCAAATTCAGGATAGGCTGCTAAGAAACCCAAAGAACTGTTTTTTGTAAGGTTAAGAAACTGACTTATCATTGGCGGAATGATAATGCGCATAGCTTGTGGAAAAACAACCAAGCGAAAGGTTTGAGAGCCACTTAGACCTATCGCCTGTGCAGCCTCACGTTGCCCTTTGGGTACCGATAAAATACCTCCACGCACTATTTCAGCAATGAATGTCGCTGTATAAAAAACTAATGCGAGAAGCAGCGCTATGTAGGCATTTGACAAACTGTTCCCACCAACAATTAAAGTTCGCTCAGTAGGAAAGCTTGGTCGACTCCAAGAAAAGAGAGACGAAGGTAAAATCTCTACTTCTAGATTCTTGTTGTCACCTTCGAAAGGCGGAAAGGTAATTTCACCATAGTGATCGGTTACCAATTGCCGTTTGAAGTCTGTTATTGTTAGTATGACTCTGTAGTCTGCTCCTTCGTAACCATCTGCCTCGCTAACACCAGCATCAACTTCTGCTGTTGTTCGTCTGTCTTCTCCAAAATCAAGTATGCCATTGCCATTTCGATCTTGGTATATACGACCAATGCTCGGAAATTTATCAAAGTGGAAGGACAAACCTTCTGCTTCAGCAATCTCAGGATTTTCAAAGGCAACGGTTGCAGTACCAAATTCATTAGCTCTTAACCTTGGAAAACGGAAACTACTTAGAACCGTTTGGCCAACTTCTCTTCGCTTATCGGGTATAACATCAAGCTGACCTTCATC
>CAYGTA010000001.1:23217-42922 GCA_964352605.1 uncultured bacterium
TGAATCGCCAACGGAATATTTCGGACGGATTCAATATAAATAGTAGCAATTTGTTTCAAAACCCAATTGCTTGATAAGCGCATCAACGCTGTCGCTATCCCCAAAAGAGTCGCAAGTACAACACCTAAAAGTGAAACTTTAAGAGTGTTAAGAAATCCAACCAAAATAACTCGACCATAACTTTGGTCAATTTCATAAGGAATAGGTGACTCTGAAAGTGGAATACCTGAGCGAGAGCTTAACCAATCAAACCCCAAAGGAATGTTTAAATCACCAGCGCCACGTCGGACATTATTAACAATAAAAGCTATGCCTAACAAAAGTAAAATGAGGAAAATAATTTGGGCGATGATACCTATTATCTTGACATTCCTATAAAACGGAATACTCTCGCCAGCGTCATTACTCGACTTATTAATCGACATTGACATACAACACGAACCTCCTTAATTTATGACCCTTTAAATGAGACTGCTGCTAGTATACCTTAGTTATAAATATATTAGCCTTACAATAACCAAAGAACTCGAGCTATTTCTAAGTATAAGTTTAGACTATAGAAATTAAGTAGGTAATTAGGAAAAAAATATACTCGAGCAAAAATAAAATATAAGCAAAATAGGGCGGTTTTGCGACCGCCCTATACTAAATATGGTTCTTATTAACGAATAGGTGGCGCGTAGTGAAGGCCGCCATTTAAGTAACTTGAGTTTAGACCTCTAGGAATGAAAGTTAGGGTTTCTGGTCCTAAGTTACGATCGTAGATTTCTGCGTAGTTACCGACTTGCTCAATAACATTTAGGAAAGCGTCGCCTGAAAGTCCGATTTGTTCGACATTTTCTGGGTTTGAACCTAGTAAACGCTGAATGTTAGGATCTTCAGATGATGCTAGTAGAGTTAAAGCATTTTCTGAGGTAACACCAAGCTCTTCACCTAGGAAAGTTGCGAATACAGTCCATTTAACAACATCAAACCACTGGTCATCGCCATGGCGAACAGCTGGACCAAGAGGCTCTTTAGAGATTTTCTCTGCAAGAATGTTGTGTTCACTCGGGTTAGCTAGAGTTGTTCTTTGGGCAACAAGCGCTGAACTATCTGTAGTCCAAGCATCACATGCACCTGACTCGTAGTTTTCACGAACTTGATCAGAGTTAGCGAGTAGCAAAGGTGTGTAATCAAGATCATTTGCTGCCATTACGTCAGCTAGGTTAAGCTCAGTTGTTGTTCCTGATTGTACACAAACTGTAGTGCCATCTAAATCAAGAACAGTTTCGATACCTGAGTTACCACGAACCATGAAACCTTGACCGTCATAGAACGTTGTTGGCGCGAAGTTTAGGCCTAAAGCTGTGTCACGGCTACTCGTCCAAGTTGTTACACGGCTTAGCATATCTACTTCACCGGTTTGAAGTGCAGGGAAACGCTCTTGTGCTGAGAGAAGTCTGTATTCGACAGCTTCACTATCTCCAAGAACAGCAGCAGCCACAGCACGGCAAAAATCTACATCAATGCCTCCATAACTACCATCTTCATTTACATATTCAAAACCTGGAACGTTGGTACTTGCAATACCACAACGTAGTGTGCCTCTGTCCTGAACTTCAGCCAGAGTTTGTGCGAAAGATGTACCAGTAACGCATATTGCTAGTACGATCAATAGAGAAATAAGCTTACGCATATTCACCTCTTCCTATAAATTTGGGATCATTCATACCCGAGCTCATCCTACCGTTTTGACATACTGATTGTAAAGGCAAAATGTACGGTTCTTAAGGTTTACTTAAGTTACAAAACCGAAAAGAAAGTTGTTTTCTTAATCTATGTACAGGTAAAAAAAGACCAAGGTTAAAAAAAATACTTACATTCAATCAAAAACCATAGACCTACAAACAAAAACTGTTTGCAGCAAGGCAGGTCAACTAGATTTTCAACCTATTTCCCTAATTTGAACACTTTGACTGTAACACTTTATAGGTCCGCTAATCAAATGGCGGAGAATAATGCAACCCACCCTTTAAATACAGTTCATTCATACCTCGAGGCAATTGAAAGCTAGTATTTGGGCCTAAATGGCGCTCATAAAGCTCCCCATAATTCCCAACTTGTTTTATCATGTTGAAAAAGGCATCTCCTGAAAGTCCCAAACGTTCATCTAAGCCAGAAGCAGTCTCCAAAAACCTAGTAATTCTAGGGTTCTCAGTTTCACTAAATATTTCTTCAACGGTCGCGCTAGACAATTCCCACTCTTCAGCCTGCATAAGCGCATACACAGTCCAAGTAACAATATCCAACCAAACATCATCATCATGCTGAACCGCAGGTGCAAAGGGAAGCTTGTCAAAGTAAAAAACTGTTGGGCCAAAATTAATGTCGTAAGTCAAATCATTACTTATACTAAAATCAGTATTGCCCACCAACAAATCAACATTGCCTACACTAAGTTGAGTAAATGCCTCAATCTCCAAAACAGGCACATATAAAACCTTAGTTGAGTCACCCAAAGTGGTAGCCGCCACCGCTTGACAAATACCAGTATGAAAGCCACTAACAGCACCATCAGACTGTTTGACAAGGTCACCAAATTCCAAACCACTAACCCCACAAATAAGTTCATCTCGATCACGGACTTTTTTTAATGTGGACTGACAAAACCCCACAGAAAAACCCAAAGCAATTAAAAGTAAAATAAAAAAACGCAAATTCATGATCTTCAGTGTAACACTCGAGCGTTTAGCTTAATTTACAACTTTGGGGGGCAGTGAGCGTGCTGCTTCATTTATGGCTCCGCGTATGGCGTTTCTTATTGCTACATCTATTATTGAAGTACCACTTCGTCCTGCTTGTAAACCTTGTATTACATTAAAAAAATCTATTTCAATATTTGTTTGAGAAACTTCTGATGTTGCTATGCCTATAGCTATAACTTCGGCTGAAACTGCATTGACAAAACGAAGGTCTACTGTTACTTTTACGCTTACCGTTTCAGATGAACCTCCGAAAATACCTAAAATACCGCCGCCACCGCCTGATGAGTCAACACTAAACTGGCTTAGACTCCCTAGGGCAATAAGTTCTGCGCCAGTTATCTGACCTACTTCAGCAGCTGTTGCTTCACTTACTCGACCCGATGTTGCTAGGTCTTGTTCTGAGAGTATCTTGTCTAATTCTGCGCGCTCTGTAATTCGGAATTGTTCACTCCGAAACGCTTCTGTTACAAAAACATCCGCTATTCCTGAACCTAATTCACTAAAAAAGTTTTCTTCTTCTTCAATAAGTTCGTTTCCTCTTAATTTAATAGTTCCGGCACGTAGTTGGAAGTCTGGAACAGCTATGATCCAACGTGCATCTCTAGGGATGGTCTCAGTTTCAAATTCAACCACTGAGGTTGTGCCTGTTTCTGTTTCTGACACTGTTGGTGTACATGCTATCAATGCAGAGCTAAGCAGGATAAACACTAAAAAATACAATTTGAGTTTCATAAGTCCTTTTATCATAACAACATTAAAATATGAAAAGACGCCTTGCAGCTATGCAAGACGCCTTTCATTGAAAGTAGTATTAAGCTTGGGCTGCTACTTTTTGTTCTTCTTCACGAGCTTCAAGCTTAGCTTTGATTCGTTTTAGAACCGTTACTTCCTCAAGGGCACGCTGGTCAAGAACACTTTGTATACCTTTAATCTGGTTATTGATTCCAGGAATAACCAGCTGTTCAAGCGCATTTACACGTCGGCTAGTTTTTTTAATTTCTTCACCAATTCGTCTGAGTCTTGTTTCAGTTGCAGCAACATTTACAAGAGCCTCTGTTAGCTTACGAAATTCTGACGCAGCATCAAGCGTTCTAGCACCTGCATTAATAGGTGAAAAAGGAAGTTCTTTATCAAACTCTGGAGCTTGCACCTGAGGCACTTTAACGCCAAATAGGTTTTGAATAGTGATCTCCAGATCAACACCTGTTTTTGCAGCAAGGCTAAGACTATCCACTTCTTCTGGTCCATCCCAAGCTTTTGCTAAGAACAAACTAAAATAGGCTTCTTTGCTTGTTTCTGCCAATGCCTTACGAGCTGCTAAAGATACTTTGACAAGATCAAAAAACTCACCAATCAGTGCATCACGCTTACGCTTCAACAGGTCAGCACCCCTAATAGCAAGGCGCATTTGGTCACGGCGTTGCAGTAGGTTCGAACGGGTTGGTGCAATATTATCTGCCATAATCCTCCTTTGGAGGAATTCAAGGACAAACGCTTAAAAGCAACCGTTTGCCCTTCAATCCTTAGACTCCTTTAGCTGCGCCCCAAAGTTCTTCCATCTTGGCACCATAGTAAGTGTCAATTTGTTCACGGCTCAAACGAGTAAGTTCACTTTGTGGAAGTACAGATAGAATGCCCCAAGCGATATCTAATGAATCGTTAATGCCTCTATCTTCACTACCTTGGTTAATGAACTGCTTCTCGAATTCATCAGCAAATTTTAAGTAAAGTTTATCAGTTTCAGAAAGCGCATCTTCACCTGTAATTGCCACCAAACGACGTAAATCAAGGCCGTTAGCATAAGCAGCTTGCAACTGATCAGCAACATTCTTATGGTCTTTACGAGTTTTACCTTCACCAATACCGTTATTCATAAGACGGCTTAGTGATGGACCTGGATCAATCGGTGGGAAGATACCTTGATTATGCAAACTACGACGCAAGTAAACCTGACCTTCAGTAATGTAACCTGTCAAATCAGGAATTGGGTGCGTAACATCATCATCGGGCATAGAAAGAATAGGAATCTGAGTTACAGAACCCGGAACACCAGCAACAACACCGGCACGCTCATAAATGCTCGCCAAGTCAGTATACATATAGCCAGGATAACCACGGCGACCTGGAATTTCCTCACGGGCACCACCAATTTCACGAAGTGCTTCGCAGTAATTCGTAAGATCAGTAAGAATAACTAGCACATGATATCCATGCTCAAAAGCTAAGTATTCAGCAGCAGTGAGTGCCATTCTTGGTGTCAATAGACGTTCTACAGCGGGATCATCTGCCTTGTTCAAGAAAAGTACAGAACGCGCAAGGGCACCTGTACGTTCAAACTCTTGAGTAAAGTACGTCAACTCACGCTGCGTAACACCCATTGCGCCGAAAACGACCGCAAATTCAGAACCTTCACCAAGCACCTTAGCCTGACGAGCAATCTGCGCTGCAACTTCGTTAGCAGGAAGACCAGAACCTGAGAAAATAGGTAGCTTCTGACCTCTAACAAGCGTAAGCAAGGTATCAATAGTAGAAATACCTGTCTGAATAAATTCTTCTGGCATTTCACGAGATACTGGGTTAATAGGCGCACCACCAATAGGTAAGCGCTTATCAGCAACCACTTCAGGTAACCCGTCAATGGGCTCACCAATACCGTTAAAACGACGACCAATCATGTCTTTAGCAACACCAAGACGAGCAACATTCTCAACAAGGCTCACGGTAGTAGACGCTAAATCAATACCTGAAGGTTCTTCGAATAACTGAATAATCGTAAACTTATCCGAAACTTCAATAACCTGACCGCCACGCTCACGACCATTACCATCTTTAATACGAACAATTGAGTTATAAGCCAAATCAGGTGCATTTTCTAGGTAAAGAAGTGGGCCTGAAACATAGCTTACTTCGCTATATTCTTTTTTAAGTAAATTAGACATTCAACCCTCCCCTACGCCGCAACCGCAAAAGCAGACTCGAGTTCTTTCATTACGTTTGCTTGGTAGGCTTCAAACTCGTCTTCTGGTGTGTATCGGGCGCGGTTAATTTTTTCTGTTACCGGATTACTTAAAATGTCTTCAATGGTTGCTCCTGCAACTACAGCTTTTTCAGCTACATCATAAAAGCTTGTCATCATTTTAAGCATGCCGTAAGCTTTGCTCATTGAGCAAGATGCATCTACGGGATCAAAGCCATTTTGCTGCAAGAAATCTTGACGCAAAATACGTCCTATTTCAATAATGAGGCGCTCTTGGTCTTGCAAAGCATCAGGACCAACTAGCTGTACAACCTCTTGAAGTTCACTCTCTCTAGATAAAAGGTTAACGGCACGATCACGCAGTGCTTCGTAATCTTCACCAACATTTTCTTTATACCAGTCAGTCAAAATACCGGTAAAAAGTGAGTAAGAGCGGTTCCAGTTAATAGCCGGGAAGTGACGACGTCGCGCCAAAGAAGCATCAAGTGCCCAGAAGCAACCAGTAATACGCAAGGTTGCCTGGGTGACTGGCTCAGAAAAGTCACCACCGGCTGGTGAAACAGCACCAATAATTGAAACTGCGCCTTCATCACCAGATAAAGTAGTTACACGGCCACCACGTTCATAAAACGCAGCCAAACGTGACGCCAAGTAAGGTGGGTAACCTTCTTCAGCAGGCATTTCTTCAAGACGAGAAGCAATTTCACGTAGCGCTTCTGCCCAACGGCTCGTTGAATCAGCCATGACCGAAACCCCGTAACCTTGATCACGAAAGTACTCAGCAATGGTAATACCTGTGTAAATAGAGGCTTCCCGCGCAGCTACCGGCATATTAGAAGTGTTAGCAATAAGTACCGTACGGTTCATGAGGGGGTTACCTGATCTTGGATCTTCCATGTGTGGAAATTCAACAAGAACTTCAGTCATTTCGTTACCACGCTCACCGCAACCGACATACACAACAATATCAGCGTTACCGTATTTAGCGACACTTTGCTGGGTTACCGTTTTACCAGCACCAAATGGTCCTGGAATTGCAGCCGTACCGCCCATCGTAAGCGGGAATAATACGTCTAAGATGCGCATGCCTGTAAGGAAAGGCGTTACCGGGTCAAGCTTTTTAGCAACAGGGCGCGCTTGACGAACCGGCCAAGGGTGATAAAAGTTAATTTCAGTACCATCTTCTAAGGTAGCTGCCACTTGATCAACGGTGTACTCACCAGCCGCGGCAACGCTTTTAATTTTACCTTGCACATTTGGTGGCACCAAAATTTTATGGGTGAACTGATACTCAGGAACAGTACCTAAGATAGTACCACCAGAAACTTCATCACCAACTTTTGCACTTGGCGTAAATTGCCATTTAGCATCACGAGACAATGATTTAACAACAATGCCACGCTCAATATAGGTACCCGACACTTCTTTGATTTTATCAAGCGGACGCTGAATACCATCAAAGAAACCGTTAAGCATGCCAGGGCCAAGTTCTACGGCCAATGGTAAGTCTGTAGAAACAACAGGCTCACCAACAACAAGACCTGAAGTATCTTCATAAACCTGAACAAATGCCGTCGTTCCGTCTAGACGGATAATTTCACCGACGAGCTGCTCTTTACCAACACGAACAATGTCGTACATTTTAGCGCCCATCATGCCTTCAGCAATAACTGCTGGGCCTGAAATGCGCTGGACTTTTCCTTCAATCGCCATTTTTCCTCCTTCGGAGGAGCAATTAGCACTTTTAGCGTTTAGCGTTTAGCGTTTTGAGGCTAAAACCTAACAGCCAACAGCTAATGGCTCTATAATTTAATATCAAACCCAATGGCACTACGAACTAAGTTTTTCATATACTCTGTCGCATCACCATCTTCTTCAAACGTAGCACCAAGACTAGGCATAGGTAAAATAACTGGCAGGTTGCGACCACGCATCGTTCTTTCTGTTGACTTAATTGGATCTGCAATTAAGCTTTCATCAACAGCTACCAAGCCATAGTCACCAGACTCTATAATTCCTTGCAATACGGCATCTGCAGAGTCTTTATCTGCCTCAACCACCTCAACACCAGCCAAACGAAAGCCTGTTGCCGTTTCACCATCTGTAAGAATCAGCATTCTAGGCATCGCCAAGCTCCTTTGCTAAGGTTTCACGAGGCACATTGTAGTACTTACCCCGAGCCAAAAGTCTTAAACGAGCAGCTTCAGACTCTTTCATTTTTAAATAATTAGCGACAACACCAATTCCCAAAGGATCTGATGCCAAGCGCTTAGCAGACGCATTGATTAAGTCACGAATTATCGTTTCAGCATCACCTAAGCTTGTAGTTTCAGCAACCGCAGAAAAGCCGGTGTTAACTAAACTCTGCAAAGGCGCAGAGGGCTCTTCAGCCGCAATGGTATCAAACATAGCTTTAGAAATCTCTTTACCACCTGAGATAAACAAATTATCCTTAGCTTCAGAACCACGTAGCTTAAGCGCAGTACGCAAATTAGTTGCATCAACCTCACGCTTAATATGCCTTACAAAGTTAGTAGGCGCATCAGCAGCTTTAAGGCCACTCGCCAAAAGCTTAAAGTATGCACGATCAAGCTCGAGTTCTAGCTTATATAAGTCACCATCACTACTGTATTGCTGAGCTGCTTTAGCAAATGCACCTTTTAGCGGCGTTGGGCTTGCTAGTAGTGCTTGTGCTACTGCTGGCATATCGGGTCCAGCAGCAATATTTTCAAGCACAGCTAATTTAAGTTGTCCAGCTGGGTACAAAGCATCTTGAATGTCTTCAACACTGCGACCTGAATGCTTTGCTCTGGCTATTGCTTTAATATTATAAAGGTCATAGCGGAGTAACATTAGCGCAACAAGTTCATTAGCTTGACCATCTGTAAAGTTAAGAATGCTCCTCGAGGTGTTATAGAAATTCTTACCCAAAGCAGAGTCAATAACTTTTAAACCCGTAAAGCGAGCTTGCGCTTCTTCTAATTCACGCATATATGGAGACTGAGACAAGCTCGACAAAAACGCATTAAAATCAGTTGCGTCTAAAGCTTCACTAAAGAACTCTGGGCCAAGAAGCTTGCTCTTCATGCCTCTAACCCTCGCATTAATGTAGCCGTAATCTGTAGACACCTTAAGCCTCGCTACCAAATAAAACTCGTGAAACATCGCTAGCTAATTCATCTTTTAAAGCATCTAGGCGGCCTAGTAAAGTGTTTTCTACACTTACATTGCTACCATCACCTTTTAGACGAACGCCAGATACAACAGCATCACTAGTAGAAATTTTTGCTTTTAATCCTGCGTCTTCAGCAATTTTTTCTGCAATTTTTTTATCACTAGGGTTAACAATAATTTCTTTAACATTTCCAGAAACTCCCTCAGCTGCTTCAGTAAAAAGCTTAGCTAGGGTTGCTTCGTAGGTCTTTCCTTTAAGCGCTGTGATTTTCGCCTTAACTGCATCCATAACGCTTTCAACAGCGGCATGTTGCGCTTTGAGTCTAAGTGAAGAAGACTCAAGCTGAGCAGCACTTCTAGCTCTTACCAAAGAAGCTTCAGCTTGGTTAGCAGTTGCACGTTCGCGCGCAGTTGCGATACTAGCTGCTTCCTCTTTAGCTTTTGAGACAATCTCCGAGGCGTGTTTCTTCGCCTCGGAGAGAAGGGCTTCAATCTCAGCACTTGCTTCTTTTTCAAGCAGGGCTGAAAGATTAGCCATCGTTATATTTGGCCGTTAAGGAAGAAAGCAATAACGAATGCGAAAATGATTAGTGTTTCTGGAATAACTAGGTAAATAAGAATTTGACCGAAAGCTTGAGGGCGTTCAGCAAGCGTACCCGCACCAGCACTACCAATAGCAGCCTGGGCAATACCTACACCAATCGCACCTAAACCAATAGCTAAACCTGCACCAAGGCCGATTAAACCTGAGCCAAGACCCTTTGCAGCGTCAGCTGCATGTGCTGCATCTTCTTGAGCAAAACCAAGGCTAGCAAGAAGAGCAAAAAGACCAACGATACCTAATAAACCTAATACTTTTTTCATTATTTTCCTCCTAAAAGACGGAATGGTTGATAGGGTCTTCCACTCTCGTCATAGAAACCAAATTTGGTAAAGAACTCTACGTAATTAAGACGTAAAGGTTGAAGCGTGTGACCAATAATAGTCAAGGCAATAGCAATCATATGAACCGTAAAGCCCACCAAGATACCTAAAATAGGACCAATAATTGGAAGACTGCCGCCAATTGCGTAGCCTAAGTTAGTTGCTAAGTTAGCAACAATCGCTGCTGAAAGGCCAACGGCAAAAAGACGCAAATAACTAAGAATCGCACCACCGTTCGCAGGTAATTCAATAAGCATGAGAAAAACACGTGACATAACCACGCCAGCCAAAAAGACTGCCAGACCTACAAACAAGATGAATGTCACAAAACCGTTAACATTTCCTGTCAAGTAACCCCAAGCAAATACGATTAAGCCTGAAAGGCCACCAATCATGCCTATGCCTTCCCAGACATGCTTCATGTCATTGTGTTTAAGACCATAATAAACGCGTATACCCCAACCCCCAAGCACTTGAATAATGCCAAACAATAAAGAGGTAATAAGTAGAGGCGTGTAATCTTCAACACGGAATAAAGCAATTGGAAAAACACCATAACCTGGTTCATGATGAAGCGTTGTATAGAAAATGGGTTTACCAGCTGGCCATTTTTCTAATAGATTGCCGAAAAACTCACCAAACAAAATACCAAAGAAAATTGCCCAACCTGAACACCAAAAAATAACTGTGGTCAAAGGAGCCAAAGCTTTAGAACTAATAACCACGCCCAAAGGCCCAAGGTCAAGCTCTTTACCTTTTGCACCCCGTTGACGCATCCACCAAGCAAGCCCAGCAAACATGAGTCCAAAACCAATATCACCTAGGACCATTCCGAAGAAAAATGGAAAGAATACAGCTAAGGTCAAACTTGGATCAAAGTTACCGTATTTAGGTGGAGCAAACAATGCCAGCAAACCTTCAAATGGCTTCACCCACTTTGGATTAGCCAGCAAAACAGGTACGTTATGATCATGATGATCATCAGCAGCTCGAGTATCAACAATAATGTCGTCTCCAAACTGCTTTTTTAGACCTTCAACAACTTTACTACGCTCACTACTAGGCATCCAACCACGAAGGGCAAGACCGTATCGTGTAGACGCCATATCCTCGAGCCTAGCAAGACGCGTCTGGTTGTTAACTGCCGTTGCAGAAACAGCACTAAGTTTGGCACCGTGTTGGGCACCTAATTTAGCAAGTTCAGCATCAATGACTTCAAGACGCTTTGGTAAAGCCTGTACACGCTCCTCCATGGTATGTGTTGCTTTTGCAAAACCCATGGATTTATAGCTATCAGGAAGCGAGATTTCAGCATAACCAGCACGACTAATCGCAGCTTTCAAGTCATTAATAGACGCCTTAACAGTTACCGCAGTTACCAGTAACTCTTTAGCACTAGCCTGACTCGTCAATTCAAAAGATTCACCTAAAGACTCAGTTAGACTATCTTTAAGCTCCTCAAAAGACTCAGCCGGAACCAAAAAAGCTGTTGCTTCTAAGAACTCACTTTCATCAAAATGAGCCAGACTTGGAGCAACTTCACGAAATAACGGTAATGATGCCTGCGCAACATCAAGTTCATCATGAAGCTCACCACGTTCAGCAAGCAACTGGTCAACCTGAGTACCTACAGACTTCAAATACTCATTAATTTCAGAAATGGACGATGGCGCATCTGCTTTTGCAGCCGCCTTAACAGAAGAGAGACCCAAAGCATCTAAAAGTGACGCAGAGCGAGCTACCGCAGCATCCCAATCATCTTTAGCAGACTTCTCTTCGTCACTCAAAACCATACGACTGATACTATCGTCAGCAGACTCGAGTGGATCGACTTGTACAACACCTAAGCTCTGCAAAGCAGTTAAAAGATCATGGGCTATTCCCTTACGGCCAACAACCGTAATTTGATCCATGTAGGCAATCATGGGAGTACACGCTCCATAACCAAATCTACCGCTTTACCAAGATTCTCTTTAGCCTTTGCTTCCACACTACTCACAGTAGCGTTAGCTTCTGCTATGACCGACTCACGAATCTTCTCAGTTTCTTTTTGAGAATTCGATAGTGACTCAGTAGCTTTCGCCTCAGCTTTTTCTTTTGCTTTAGAGGTGAGTGAAGCTGCTTCAGCTTTTGCATCTTCGACAATCTTCGCAGCTTGAGCTTTTGCGTCATCAAGTTTAGTCATCAAGAGCTTCTCTTGATCTACCAAAGCTTGAAGAAGTTTTTCGCCTTTTGCTTCCAAACGCCCCTCCTTTCTACGCACTGATTCTGTGCGTTACCGTCACTCATGTGACACGTCAAGAACGGAAAATCATCTTGCCATAAAAAAACGCGCTCGAGGACTTACTGCCTTGTCGCGAATGAACACTTTTAAGGATAACACCCACCGAAACGTGGTTAACGAGACAATTGTCCCACAGTTCTCAGCAGAGTGATAGACTCTTTTGTGCAACTTAGTCCTAGCCCTAATATAAAAGAACGAGGCGCATATTATACTGATTTAAAGATTGCAAGATTTTTAACAAAATGGGCCCTAAGCAATCAAAATAATGTAGTCCTAGACCCAAGCTTTGGTGGCGGCGTTTTTTTACAAGCAGCCTTAGAGAGACTAAACAACTTAGGAAACACTCGAGCCGAGCGTAATGTCTTTGGTATTGAACTTGAAGATCAAGTCCACAAAGAAACCCTGCAACTACTAAAACTACAAAATGGCTTTGTTGATAGTAATCTTAGTCAGGCAAACTTTTTTGAAGTTGATCCTTACCCTAAATTTCATGCCATCGTTGGCAATCCCCCTTTTATTAGGTTTCAAAGTCAAGATAAAGCCGCAAAAAAGAAAGCCTTAGATAGAGCTGCTGATCAAGCAGTAACACTCACAGAACAAGTAAATCTTTGGGTTCCTTTTATTGTGCATAGTACCTCTTTTCTTAAAGACGCAGGGCGCATAGCTATGGTAGTACCAGCAGAAATTGGCTTTGCTAGTTATAGCAAACCTCTTTTAACTTTTTTGGCAGAACATTTTCAGACAACAACCTTTATCACCTTTGCCTCCGCCCTGTTTCCAGAAATAAATCAAGATGTCATTTTGCTACTAGCAGACAAAAAAAAAGCAAAATCCTGCAAGCAAAGTCATTTTTATATCTTAGATGCCGAAAGCAAAGACCTCGACACACTCGACCTGTCTAAAGCTGAACGCGTAGAACCAACATCTTTTATAGAACAGTCAAGCTTCGCTTACTACTGGCTACCAAACAAAGTTAGATCACTTTACGACGGTTTATTGCAGTCTAAAGACGTAACAACACTGAAGGACTTTGCCAAAGTAAGCAGTGGCTACGTAACAGGTGCAAATCAATTCTTTCATTTAAATGAACAAAAAAAACAAACCTTCAACATAGATAGCCCCTGGTTAAGCAAATCTGTATATAGAGCAAACTCACTCAAAGGTTTAGGCTTCACACAACAAGATTGGCATGAAGCAGAAAAACAAGGCAAAGCAGGCTACCTGCTAAATACAGGTAGCCGTACAGAGCTACCCAAGTCAGTAGAACGTTACTTAGAAGATGGCAAAAAAGCTCGAGTTCACCAAGCTTATAAATGCCGAAGTCGACAGCCTTGGTACCGAGTGCCTAGTGTGCGCATTCCAGATGCATTTTTATCATATATGAGTGGCGGCAAAATACAAATCATAGCGAATGAAGCGAATCTAACCGCCCCTAACAGCCTGCACCACATTACGCTACACCCAAACTCACTCGTAACTGTAAAGCAGCTATGCATAGCTTGGCAAAGCACCCTCAGTCAACTAAGCAGTGAACTAAACGGCCGCCCCCTAGGAGGAGGCATGCTAAAGCTCGAGCCTTCAGAAGCAGCTCGAGTGGCTATTTTACGCAACACTGATGAAACTTTATTTGAAGCGATGGATAAACACATGCGTGCAAAACAGTATGCTGCGGTAAGAGATTTAGCTGATAGAAATCTAGAGACTCTTTTATCAAAAGAGGATATTTGCTTACTTAGAGAGGGTGCTGAAAAATTACAAAAGCGAAGAAGGAAACTAAAAAACTAACATTTCGACCAGAGACTTAAACAAAAATCCATGCAAAGACCAAAAAAATTCATTTTCGATGCTTATACTATTTCCGTTTACTTTATTAATAAAGTAAACGCGATCTTGGATCGTCGAAACAATACCAAGTCCGATTGGGACGTAATCAACTCTGTAAGAGTTTATGAAGTGCCTTTTCGGACTTGGTATTAGTGCTTCTGAATTACCATTGACGTTTACCATAATGCCGATAAGTATGCAATTGCAAAGAAAAAATCATTATTGCAGTTCCAAGGAACATTGTAGCAACAACTAAGTTGCTTTGTTTTTACTCCCCTTTAGCGGCTTTCAATTAAAACACTACCTCAACTTAGTACATCTGTTTTTACTCAGCTAGTTCGACCATTGAAACGCTTGCATTGTTTTAATTGCAAAAGGCTATAGAATTCAGATAGTTTAGCTTCAGTGGTCGCACGAATGCTTTGATGGTGCAAGCATTTTTGGAAACGCTAATTAATTTAATTTTCTTACTGTTTCGCCTAGGGTGTCTAACTCATAAACCCCTTCACCTTCAATAGCTATCTCAAAGCTAACCGTCTCCCCGGAGGAGCGCACATTGATTAGGTAGGTTCCCGGAGTCAAATCAGACAGATAGTCTCTTGTTTGTAAAACATTGTCAATATATACGAGCTCGCTTGGCAAAACATCCCAAAACAGTATGTTTTGATCTTCCGGTTCTAAAGTCGGCTCTACCCTACTCACCCTATAATTTTCGACCCTAACGTTAAAATGAATGGGTTTAAACCCCAAGCGCTCAATATACAAACTATGCGTACCCGGCAAAGCTGGCATTGTTAAGGGTGTTTTACCCATTTGTTGTCCGTCAAGAAGGACATTAGCTCTAGGATAACTCCGCACCTGAATGCTACCCCCTACAACCGGCGTAAGTGAAAACTGCTCCATCATTTCACGATTTTCAGTCAACTCAACAAATCTACTTGCAGGCTGAAAGCCTTCTTTACGAAGCTCAACTTCATACAGACCAGGTTGAAGCATTAAGACTTCTCTCAAAGGGGTTTCAGCAACCTTAACCCCATCAATAAAAATATCAGCTTCGGCAGGCTCACTGCTAACAAACAGACCTGCCGTCCCTTGGCTTAAGGCAGTTGCAGGCTCTAAAAAGACTGCCATTTGATTCGTTAAGCTAGTAATTACCTCATCAAGGCTTTCTTCACTAACAGGTAAGCTAATAATATCTGAACTACGCTTTGCTTCATTATCGTAAATAAGAATACGCACAGAATAAGGAGCCTGCCTTGTCAAGGTATTCTCTCTGCTAATTTCACCAGAAAGGGCATAACGTGTTTGCAGTATTTCGGCAATTAACTGGGTAAGTTCAGGCTTTAAACTACCTGCTATACCCGCAGTAATAACGCCATCGCCATCACTAACGGTTTGATTTAAGTCCACCGCTATGGTTCGCCTCAGCTGCGTCATAAAACTCTGCAAAAAAACATCGTCAACACTACCCCTAGTACCAAAGCTAGGTACCGCCATTTGAGCTAGCACCAAATGTCCAAAGAAAAGGAAGTAACCGAAGACTAGAAAAAGACGACGCACAGCTAAGTATATACCTCAAAATAGGATGGCAAGTGGTATGGTAATCATCACATGCGATTCTTATTATTAAGTGACATTCATAGTAATCTCATTGCACTCGAGTCTGTCTTGAATCATGCAAAAGCTAAGCGTTGGGATGAACTGGTTTTTTTAGGGGATGCGGTTGGCTATTACACGCAAGCCAACGAGGTACTTGAACGTTTACGTGAACTAAAACCAATTATTAATATTTTGGGTAATCATGATGCATTACTCCTAAAATGTGCTGAGTCTCCTCAGCATTTTGCTTTACGTGAAGATAGCCTGGTTGCAGAAGTGATAGTTCGTCAAGAGGCAGAGTTAACAGCTGAAAACAAAGCCTACATAGATTCTTTCACAGATTATGAATTGCGAGAGGGTTGGGAGTTAGCTCACGGCGGTTTACGTTCACAATGGGAATACATTGTTACCCTTCAAAATGCCCAAGCCAATGCACCTTTCATGAAAACCGACTTATGCTTTATTGGTCATACACACGTACCCGGTGTTTACGCCTCAGTCGTAACCGCAAGAGGAGAAATGTGGCGCTCTTTACCCTTTAGACAAGCACAAAGCACCTACAGATTGCCACCCAAGGCTAAAGTCTTTTTTAACCCCGGCTCTGTCGGTCAAGCAAGAGACGGCATACCTTTAGCAAGTTACGCCATTTTTGATGAAGGCACTCGAGTGATTGAGCACTACCGCGTTGAATACGATATTTTGGGTGTTCAGCGTTTGGTTAGAGAAAAAAATTATCCTGAGGTTTTAGCAAAGCGCTTAGTTGTTGGTAAATAATGCTAATAGGGCACGATCAAGCTAAATCTATACTGAGGCAATTAAAAACTCACACTTTACTTTTTACAGGTCCTGAAAGTGTAGGTAGACGTCAGGCAGCACGCTGGTATGCGGCGCTACTCAACTGTGAGCAGGCTAGCCCAGACTTACTTGAACCGTGCATGCTTTGCAATAGCTGCTTGCTCTTAGAAGCAAACGAGCACCCTGACTATAAAGAGGTAACTGCGAATCTAAATACCAGCACAGGCAGACTAAATCGCAGGCCAGAAATTCGCATTTCTCAATTGGTAGCTAGAAAAGACAGTCAAGAAGACCCTGTAAGTACATGGCTCGAGTCTAGAGCTGTGTATAGGCGCAAAGTGGCTGTCATTGATGGTGCACATTTACTAAATGTTAGTGCCGCCAATGCATTCTTAAAAACACTAGAAGAACCCCCACCCAAGACAAGCATTATTTTAATTGCACCCTCTGCTCAAGCTATCTTGGCTACCCTTGCCTCTCGTTCAACCCAAATTCGCTTTTCACCAAGTAAAGACTTAGGGCAAGACTTTGCCTTGGCAAGTCTAGGTAGAAGAGGTGATTTGGTCACAGCAGAAGAACAAATTGAACTTAACGATTGTATAGAACGCTTTATAACAGCGCTACCCAAATCACTAGAAGAAGCATTTGAAGCAGCAGATGCCCTAGAAAAACAATGGGAGTCAAGTGCAAGTAACAGTGACTTGGTCTTAGCTCAACTACGCAAACTCGAGCCTCATGTTTTTGAAGGAGCAAGTAAGGCACTTTTGCGCTTAGAAGAAGCACTAAGTAGTTACAGCTCGAGTCACCTAGCTATGCAGGTCTTTACGCTCGAGTTACGTTCTTTGCTTGTATAAGCTTGTTTTGAATTCGTGGCTATAAATAACTCGATACTTAATCGCTACACTTAGTTTTAGCAGTTCTACGACAATTGTGAGACGTTCGCTTAGGGTATTTGTTTGAATGACCCAAGGCGTTCCGATATCATTCGATTCGAGGGTCACACGATTCACTGCTTCGCAGATAAATCGTGAAAATGCTACTTTATGCAAATTTTGGGAGAGTCAAGCCAAAAGCGCTATGGCAATCTCGTTATTTGTCTTCAACTGCAATAGCTACTTAAGTTATAGTTCTTTAGGGGGTTTGTACGCTAGCATATGCGCTTCCATTAACGCACTAGCAAGTTTAAACCTGTCAGTTAAACTTGCTGCCTCTAATAAAGCTTGTCTTTCTTCAGCAGGTACTCTTATATTCGCACAGATAAAAGAAGCTTGGTAAACCAGGTCTTCAGGCAAAACTTCTTCAATTTGATTGAGTGCATCAAACGCAAAGAAGGTTTTTGCATAATGCCTAAAAACATCTAAGGTATCCCATGCGGACAAGCGTTCAGTATTAGGGTCTGATCTAATGATAGGGTAATCATTTTTCTCGCTAAAGTGCAGGGGTCGCGTGCCACTACCATCTCGCTCAGGAACTTCTTCTTGCGAAACCACATTGAGTTTGCAGCGGCATTGACCATGACCTAGTAAGGTAAATGTCCCATCAGCATTTTCTGAACTTTCCAAGATACTAACTAAGGTGCCTACTTGCGCAAAAGGCAACTGGTTATCATGAAAAAGTTCTTTACTCGCAAGCGTGATAATAAATTTTTCTAAGTTGTTTTCTTTACAGTACTGAACCAATTTCCGGTAACGCTCTTCAAAAATATATAACGGAATAGTCATACCGGGAAATACGACGGTAGAAGGAAGCGGAAATACCGGTAATGTCTGCACAAAAAAAGCGTAGCAGAGTAAAGCTTGAAAGAGTGCGTGTTGGAGCAATATCAGAGCAAAATAAAAAAGCACACACCTAAAGGCATGTGCTTTTTGGCGACCCGGACGAGATTTGAACTCGCGACCTTCTGCGTGACAGGCAGATATGCTAACCGCTACACTACCGGGCCGTGCGTTCACAAGTTTAGTGAACCTAAGCTAACATGTCAAGTCCTAATGCTTTTTGCTAGCCATAAAAAATACTTAAATCCATCCTTTTGACTTTGCATGAAGCAAAGCATCACGCGTATCTTCAAGTAACAACAAAGCACTTCCAGCACGCTCGAGTTCTTCTGTTAAGGCAAGTATTTTTTTATCTCTTTGCACATTTTCGCTTACATCACGAATATAAATCATCTTGATGCGCTCTGGGTATTTATTAACAATTTCTTTATAGATTTCAGGATCTTCTTGCCCGCTATCCCCAATCAATATAAACTTAAGATGTGGGTAAGTTTCTAGAATGTTTGTAATGGCATCTAACTTATGAGACGAATGTGAAGTGGGCAAAAACTCCGTAGGGTTTGTACCCCAATCTCTTAACAGAAGCGGCCCCACAGGAATGTCATTATCATCTAGAAATTCAATTAACAAATCATAAAGATTCCAAGGACTACTTGAAACATAAAATAAAGGGTTCCTACCCTCTTTATGGAGTGCCTGATAAAACTCAGCTACCCCATCAAAGGGTAGTCTCGTTTTGGCATTTTCGAAAAGCACTTTTTTAAGCATGCCTAAGACCCTAGTTGCATCCGACTTTAGTACGGTGTCATCCATATCTGAAATAATGCCAAACTCAGCTTCCCTCGAAGGCACCATAACCATACCTTCAAAGGTCTCAATAAGTTGTTTTTTTGGTACTGGATTAATGAGATCAATCGAGTAATCAAGAAACAAATCAGAAGACGCATTAAAGCTCACATCTTCAAACTCGAGCCAAGCTTCAAAATACCCCTCTTCATCTGTTTGTAATTCTAGACTTTTGTTATGCACATGCAGCTCTAGATGCGCGTTTGGTATTTCATGACTCGCAAAGCGCTTATAAGCATTTTTAAGATTCTCCCAAGCTGAATCATCATCTTTAGCTTCTTGCATTGCTCTTGCTTTTAAAACACGTCCTTTAAGAAAAACTTTAGATTCCGTGCCATAACTAAGATAAGGCAAAACAGCAATAGCTGACTTTGAAAAGCGTTTATTCAAACCATAGCTTATTTTATCAATTCGCTTATCAGTAACATAAAGTGATTTAGCAATAATTTTTTTCCATTTAGGCATAAATCAAGCTTATCAAGCTTAAAAGATGCTGACTAGGTACTCAGGTGTATATTTGGGCTTGACCCGTGAAAGATGAACATGCTAAGCTCTCTAGCGCGCTTGCGAACGGCAAGTAAACGGGAGATTAGCTCAGTTGGTTAGAGCGCGTCGCTGATAACGACGAGGTCACCGGTTCAAATCCAGTATCTCCCACCAAAAAAATACCCACAGTGCAAGACACTGTGGGTATTTTTATAGTTAATCGTAACTCTGCGACTGCTCTAGCAGTTTTCAGGTTATACAAAGCTGAATTATA
>CAYGTA010000002.1:0-36474 GCA_964352605.1 uncultured bacterium
ATCCAAGATCGCGTTTACTTTATTAATAAAGTAAACGGAAATAGTATTAGTATTAGGTTTCGTAGGATAGCAGCTTTCAAGTAAAACACACTATCAACTTAGTACATCTGTTTTTTACTCACTTAGTTCAACAACTAAAACGACGGTCAAGCTTACAGTGACCGTCGTTTTAATTGCTAATTACTTCAAATCGAGAGGTTATCGAAACAAAATACTTGCAATGAGACCATTAACAACTGCAGAACCGACAAGTGCTAATGCCAAAACAAGCCATGTTTTGCCACCTGCGGGTAAGTTCATACTTGATTGTACGGCGGTGTAAGCAAAATAGACATTAACAACAAGCAAGGCAATTGCGACCAAAGGAACAAGCAATAGACCAACTACCGTTATCGCTAAAATAAGTGTGACTAAGCCACCTACGATTGAAATTGGTACCCAGAATAAGGCAAATGTATAAGCGACTTCATCTAAAGTTCCAGTGCCACCTTGTTGCTTACCTATCCAAAAAACCAAATAGGTAAAAATAAAGAAGCCAAGTAAGGTGGTAACGACTCCTGAAACAAGACCGCCAATGCCACCACCCAAACCAAGAAGTCCTGAAATAGCGGCTGCAATTGCAACATAGATTAAGGCATCTTGCAGTGTGCCAGAGGTTTCATACTTTTCGAAATTAGCCACACTAGGTTTGGTAATAATATCGCGACTTTGTTGAATCATCTCACTAATTTGTGCCATAGGCACCTCCCAACCCTATAATACCGTATTTCAATTTAATAACATCAGGCTAAAGTATGGCACCCTTCTAACTAAGTGAAGGCAATAGCTTTTTAGCGCCAACGAATAATTGCAAGTTTTTCGCTAGCTTTGGCAAAGCTAATAAATGCTTTTTAGGCGCAAGCAAAATGAACGGAAAAAAGATTAAAACATGCAATAAAAAACCGCGTAAGCTCGCCCAGCTAACGCGGTACAAAAAGGTTTGAAAAATTTAGTCTTCTTTAAGAATCAAATCGTAGTAAAACTTGCGCGCATGAAGTGCAGCTGTATTAATAATTACGCCATGGGGACCATGCCATAAATCAATATCTTCAGAATCTCTTGTCCAAGTTTCAGAAGCAATTTTAGGTAGATCATCGTAGCTTTGAACTGCAGGCATATTTTCGTTATTTACAACCTCAAATGTATTCATAACTAAACTAAAGCATAGCTTTCATTACAAAGTTCTTACAGGCAGGCCAATGCGTAAAAATTCATAATGTAAACAACCAAAATGAATTTGCAAAACTGTAGCAGCTGCGTTTTTTTTGAGGCACATGTGAAGCATATAGCTTCAGTATAAGACCTGCAAAGAGTACAGTAAACAAAGCAATATGAATCAAGCGATATTTAGTAATTTAAAGAATGATAAGAGGAAAGCGTTGCTGAAGCACTTACTACACCACTCGCGCCTTAAGAGGACACCCAATGATTAAAGTAATGGCTTGCTTTAAACAACCTGAAGACCCCATTTACTTCATGAATCAGTTTCAAGAAGGCTATCTTCCTTTAGCACAAAAAGTGCCGGGTGTAACAAACTCTATAACCAACGTTGTTAAAGGCGATAGTTTTGGTAAAGATACAGCCTATTACCTCATACATGAACTTCACTTTGCTGACAAGCAAAGCTTCAGAGTAGCTATGGAGTCACAAGAAAATCAGGCAGCAGGCAGAGAGCTCATGACCTTCGCACGAGGTTTGGTAACTTTACTTGTCACCGAAACCCGCTAAGCAAGCTACACTGCATCGCCCAAGTAAAAAAGCTTGATACCATAACGCCAAATGAAACTACTCTTATTTGATATTGATGGCACCATGGTAAAAGGTAGCGGCATGGGCAGTAGACTCCTACAAAGAACAGGAGAAAGCCTTTTCGGCAGTGAATTCAGCACCACAAACCTAAACACTGCCGGCAAAATAGACCCACAAATATTTGAAGAACTCAAAGCTATAAACCCACACTTAGACTTAGAAAAACAACGCCAAGCCTTCAAAGAACGCTACCTAAAAGAACTCGAGCTTGAACTCGAGCGTCCTCCTGAAAATTATGTTTTAAAGGGCGTACATGATTTGATTAGTGCTTTATTGAGGCATGAAGTAACGCTTGGGTTAGTGACAGGTAATTACGCAACCGCTGCGAATATTAAGTTAAAAGCAGGGGGCTTTCAGGCGCATCATTTTGAGATTACCGCTTTTTCTGATAATGCCAAAACTCGCAATGACTTACCCCCAAAAGCGATCAGCAAGTACCAGCAAACTAAAAGTGCTGAGATTCATCCTACTGAAGTGATGATTATTGGTGATACGCCAAGAGACATAGAGTGCGCCAAAGTGAATGGTTGCCATGCCTTTGCAGTTGCTACGGGTAGTTTTAGTTATGAGCAATTACAGGCATCTGGCGCTGATACGATAGCGCATGATTTTCAAGACTCGAGCTCGCTTCTTGATTTGTTAGTATGAAGGTTTGTTCATTTAATATTCAGGCGTTTAGTAGGCGCATGATTTAGGCTGTTCAGTCTGAATGAAGCGATTTCTTATTGTAATTAGTATTCTTTTTGTAGTTGGCGCGGTAAGCCTAAATAGGCCAGTTATTCATGTTATTGAAAAGGCAGCTATTGCTTTGTGGCAGCAACTTAGCTATCCTTTTGAATATGCAAGATTAGTTGCGCAAGAACCCGATACTGCTTTACTTGTGCCTGTTGAAGACATTCGCGTTTCACAAATAGCAGACACTTGGGGTGCGCCACGCTCGGGTGGAAGAACCCATCAGGGTCAAGATATTTTTGCTCCTCGCGGAAGCCCTGTGATCTCAGCTACCGATGGCTTTATAACTCGAGTTGCCGATAGTGGTTTAGGGGGAAAGCATGTTTTTGTTACCGGTGCTGGAGGCTACCGCTATTATTACGCACATCTGGATGATTTTGCAGATATCTCAACAGGTCAAAAAGTTGTGAAAGGAACGGTTCTGGGCGTTGTTGGAGATACAGGCAATGCTAAAGGGACACCCCCGCATCTTCACTTTGGAATGTACACGTCATCTGGTGCTCAAAACCCCTTAGCCCTTTTTGTGGATAGTAACTTCTAAGATCCATTCTGATGACGAAAAAGAATTTTAGGGTCTTAAAAGCCTAAAGGCTTAAGTACGAATACTTTAGCTTGAATCGACAAAAAATTTACAGACTCGAGTCTGTAAATTATGTCTTTATTTTTCATGGAATACAATGTTTTTATTAAGACTAACTATGCTACGCTTTTCCTACAGCCGACAGCTGCCTAGGAGCCATGAATGAAACAATATGAATACAAGTTTGATGCTAAAGGTGAAGCCTTTTTAGAAACTGATTTACCCGGTTTAATGCTTACCCGCTTGCCGCTACTAAACAAAGGGTCTGCTTTTAGTAAAGAAGAAAGACGTGCTTACGGGCTTGATGGCATTGTGCCACCCCATATTGCTAGTCTAGAAGAACAGGTTGATAACGCCTACCGTAATTTTGAAGGCTTCAACCAAGATTTAGATAAACATGTTTTCTTAAGAGCCCTTCAAGACAGAAATGAAGTTTTGTTTTACGCTTTGCTTGACAAGCATTTAGAAGAAATGATGCCTATCATCTACACGCCAACGGTTGCCGAAGCAGTGCAACAGTTTAGTCATAATTACCGTTTTTCAAGAGGTATTGTGGTTAGTACAGAAAATATTGATTACATTGATGACATTCTAGAAAATACCCCTTACCCTTATGTAAAACTGATTGTTGCAACAGACTCAGAAGGCATTTTGGGTATTGGCGATCAAGGCTTTGGCGGCATGGCTATTTGTATAGGCAAATTATCCCTATACACTTCAGCCGCAGGGGTTGACCCAGCCTTAACCTTGCCAGTGCAGTTAGACGTAGGAACCAACAGACAAGATTTACTAGATGACCCGCTTTACTTAGGTGTACGCCATGAACGCTTAACAGGAGACGCCTACAACGATTTTATTGCCAAGTTTGTAACAGGCTTAAAAAAGCATCACCCGACTGTTTTACTACAATGGGAAGACTTTAGTAAACAAAAAGCCTTTGATGTACTAGACGCGTACAAAGACGAACTGCCATCTTTTAACGATGACATTCAAGGAACAGGCTCAGTTGTACTTGCTGGCTTGCTTGCAGCCTCAAGAAAAACACAACGCCCGCTAAGTGAAGAAGTCTTTGTTATTCACGGCGCGGGTGCAGGTGGCATAGGGGTCGCTAGACAAGTTGCAGAAGGTCTAATGCGTGAAGGTCTAAGCCTCAAACAAGCTAAAGATCGCATTTTTATGATTGACTCCCGCGGACTCATACTCAATGACCGAAAAAATCTAGAACCCTACAAGCTCGAGTTTGCGCATGAACCCAACAGAGTGGCTGGTTGGACTTTTGAGGGAAGCAACCCAAGTTTGATGGATACGGTTGTGAACGGCAAAGTGACAGCGCTTTTAGGTTTATCTGGTCAACGTGGCGCTTTTAATGAAGCCCTTGTTAAAGCTGTGGATGCTAATACCTCATACCCCATTGTTTTTGCGCTTTCAAACCCCACTGCTAACTCAGAAGCCATTCCTGAAGATGTCTATAACTGGACACAAGGACGCGCCATTGTAGCTACAGGTAGCCCTTTTAAAGATGTAACTTATGAAAATAAGCGTTACAGCATAGGTCAAGGCAATAACGCCTTTATATTTCCCGGTGTTGGCTTAGCCATAATGCTTAGTGGTGCCACAAAAGTAACAGACTCTATGCTCACGGCTGCTGCTGTTGCCCAAGCAGAATTTGTAAGTGGTTCCCGATTATCAGTGGGCGCGGTTTACCCTTCAATTCAAAGCATTCGCTCAGTAAGCAAACGTGTAGCAGTTGCCGTTATCAAACAAGTGCAATCCGAAGGTTTTGCAAGAGTGAGTATTCCTGAAGATGTTGACAGTTTTGTCGAAGAACACATGTGGAAGGCACGCTACTTTCCAATTAGGAAACCCTAAGTGTTTACAAAAGCCATCGTTAAAACACCCTGCCCAGAAATGACTCAAGGTTTAACAACTGCAACTCTAGGCAAACCAGACTTTCAAAAAGCACTAGACCAGCATGCAGCCTACTGTGAAGCCTTGCAAAACTGCGGACTCGAGCTTACTAAGTTAGCGTCAGATAGCGCTTATCCTGACTCTTGTTTTGTTGAAGATACCGCCTTATTAACCCCTAACTGCGCCATTATTACGAACCCTGGAGCTAAGAGCAGACAAGGCGAAGTGCACAGTATAAGCAAAGCCCTAGAAGCCTTTTATGACAAACTCGAGCGTATAACTGCGCCTGCCACATTAGAGGCAGGCGACATAATGATGGTCGCTAAACACTTTTATATTGGTTTGTCCAAAAGAACCAATCAGGCGGGCGCTCAGCAAATAATTGAGATTTTAGAGGCGCACAACATGACAGGCTCAGTGGTAGCCATGAGCGAAATGCTGCACTTGAAAACAGGCGTGTCTTATTTAGAAAACAACACCCTAGTTGTCATGGGGGAGATGATAGAAAAAGAAGACTTTGCCTCCTTCAACAAGATCATAATAGATGAAGACGAGGCCTACGCAGCCAACTGCATATGGGTAAATGACAAAGTTTTATTACCCAGTGGCAGACCCAAAGCAAAAACAGCCATAGAAAAAGCAGGTTACGAAGTCATAACGCTAGACACAAGCGAATTTGAAAAACTAGATGGTGGCTTAAGCTGCTTGTCACTAAGATTTTAAGCTGAACTTATGAGCAGTTGGTACAAACCCACGCTTCTAGAAGGTCAACATCTAAGACTCGAGCCTTTAGAAAAAAGACATTACCCCTTCATTCTAGAGGCACTCGAGCCTGATGTTTTTGCGTTTATGAACCCTGATCCACTAAGAACAGAGTCATCTTTGCGTTCAGGGTCAGTTCATCATGAACTTAGGTCTATGCGTATGCCCTTTGTGACGATTAGTAAGCAAGATGAAAGAGTCATCGGCTCAACAAGCTTTTACCTTTTAAGCGAAGCAAGTCGCACCGTTGAGATTGGTGGAACATGGCTTAAAAAAGCTTATCAAGGAAAAAATATAAATACAGAAGCTAAATACCTTATGTTTAAGCATGCTTTTGAAACGTGGCACTGTATTCGAGTACGCATAAGAACACATGATAAAAACGAACAGAGTAAAAAAGCGATTGAAAAACTAGGTGCCTATAAAGAAGGTGTCATTAGAAATGAAAGCATTTTTAAAGACGGCAGCTACAGAAACACAGCCTTGTACAGCGTGATCAACTCAGAATGGCAAGATGTCAAAGACAGCCTAAAACAACGCCTCTACTCGAGTAGAGGCGTTGTTTTGTAAAAGGTAAGAAAATTAGTGTGGCTATTTAGTTCTTCAAGCTCCTATCAAAAAAGCTAATCATTTCACCAAAAGCATCGGTTGCTGCGTCATTTCTATTAACCTCAGCACCATTCACCATAAAGCCATGCGGTTCACCTTGGTAGACTTTTAGCTCATAGTATTTATTTGCAGCATCAAGTGCTTGTGCGTACTCATAAATGTCTGCGATAGGGCTAGGTCTGTCAGCACTACCATGCACTATGTACAAAGGTGAATCTAAATCTGCCACTAAATCAATAGCTGCGGGTTCACCATTTTTAGGGAAGCCGTACCACGCAAAACCAGCATCGAATTCTTTGATTTGAGGTAAGAACAACATGGTGTGTCTACCACCAGCACAAAACCCAGTTAAGCCAAGTTTGTCATTTACATCTGCTCGAGCTTCTAAAACACTAATGGAATCTCTAGAAAGTTGTTCTACAACATCATCTGCGGGTTGTTGCTCAAAGGTTTGCCACTCTACTGACAAAACCACATAGCCTTGCGCAGCAAATTCTTGAGTGAAGGTCTTATAGCCATCTTGAAGGCCTCTAAAGGAGTGAAGCAAAACAATACCAGGGTAGCTACCTTCAGCTTCTGGGCTGGCTAGGTAAGCAGGGTAGCTTTGGCCACCACTTTCTACCATTATGTTTTCAACGTTTTGAGCAAAGCTCATTGTTAAGAGCAAGACTAAACTAAGAACGCTAGCGCGAATATAAACCATACTTTTGGCCTCCACGCTAAGCTTATGAGAAGGGCTTGCTTCTTTGCCGTAGTGCTGCCCGCAATTAACATTCATAGTTGCCACTAAGGTTTAGTTGCAAGGCTAGAGCGGGTACTCCTTTGGGTTCAAGTGCATTGCATTGCCGTTATAAGGATTTGCTAGTGCTACCTCTTCATTCAGCTCTACACCCAGACCGGGTGCGGTTGGAGGAATTACAAAACCATCTTGCCACTCAATAGCTGTTTTAAGAATGTCTGCATGAAAATTATCCCACTTTTGGATACTCTCAAGAATTAAGAAGTTCGGGCTACAGGTAGAAATCTGAATATTTGCAGCACCTACAATTGGGCCGCAGTAAAGATGAGGCGCAATTTGCGCATAATGCGTCTCAGCCATACTGGCAATTTTCTTCGCTTCAAGAATACCACCCACACGCCCCAAATTCATCTGCAAAATACTGGCAGACTGGTCTTGCAACACTCGAGCAAAATCATACTTAGTTGTTAGTCGCTCACCTGTCGCTATAGGGATGCTGGTGTGCTCTGCAATGCGAGCCATTTCTTTGGTGTTTTCAGTTCCCGTTGGCTCTTCAAACCATAGTGGGTCAAAGCGCTCTAAACGCCGAGCGAGCCGAATGGCACTCGAGCTTGTTGTTTGACCATGGGTTCCAAAAAGGAGATCTACATTTGGTCCTACAGCTTCACGTACTTTTTTGGTGTACTCTTCAGCATTATTGAGTTCTTTTAAGGAGAGCTGCCTTGGGTCAAACGAGGTGTAAGGTCCAGCAGGGTCAAACTTAACGGCAGTAAAACCTTGACTGGCAACTTTTGCTGCCCTTTCGGCACCTAAATCAGGGTCAGTGTAGACATCTACAGGGTCATTAGGTTCAGTGTAGAGATAAGTATAGGAACGTAGTTTTTCATGCACCTGCCCGCCTAAAAGCTCATAAACAGGCTTATTTAAGTCTTTTCCAACAATATCCCAACAAGCCATTTCAATGGCGCTCAAGACACCCATGAGTGACAAGTCAGGATGCTGCGTATAAGCACTCGAGTATACTCTGCGCCACAAGCTTTCTATTTTGTAGGGGCTCTCTCCAAAAACTAAGCGTTCACAGACATCTTTAATCATGCTTGTAACAACATGCGGTGAGAAGGGCACGCAGTAAGCTTCACCGTAGCCATAAATACCTGAGTCTGTAATGAGTTTTAAAAAGACAAAGTAAGGGCCACCAAAATGAGGGGGTGGGTTGGCTACGACAAATGTTTTAACGTCAACTATTTTCATATTTTTAGCCTCTTGCGTTTAGATGCCTATAAACATATCAGTAAGTGTATTTCGTTACAAGTTGGCCTCTAGAAGGTAAGCTGATGCACTACCGTTGTTTTTATGTTTAACACACCACTGACGTAGCGTATCTGTTTCTACTC
The DNA here is from genome assembly GCA_964352605.1 of uncultured bacterium. Classification (GTDB taxonomy): domain Bacteria; phylum Deinococcota; class Deinococci; order Deinococcales; family Trueperaceae; genus JAHEBB01. Next base: position 8,573 of record CAYGTA010000002.1, read on the forward strand.
AGCTAGTTCTTCATTTAAACCTAGCGACGTAGTTGAAAGGTTCTCACATTATCGTCGTTAAGGTCACAGGCTATTACTGTTTTGAAACTAAATAGGAATAATGTCATTAGCATTGTACTAAAGGATAAAGACCATAGCGACGAAATAAAAATAGAATTATTTTGAAAAAAGATAGTCCAAACTTGTATACCAAAGCTGTCTACTTTTTGTTTAAAAAACTGTACTAAAGCTAACAACAAAAGTGCTTAACTAATAGCTATGAGTAACAATCCCTGCATAAGCTGCGGAGCTTGCTGTGCATATTACAGGGCAAGCTTCTACTGGGCTGAAATTGACGAGGCCAGCGGAAAAGTACCAACAGAGCTAACACAACAAATAAGTCCCTTCATGCGAGCTATGAAAGGTACAGTGTCGCAACCACCACGCTGCATTTCCTTAACTGGCGAGATAGGCAAGCAAGTAAGCTGCACCATTTATGAAAAACGCTCGAGTACCTGTCAAGAGTTTGCAGTGTCATGGGAGAACGGTATTCACAATGAACGGTGTGACAAAGCTCGAATAGCTCATGGACTCGAGCCTCTTAAAGCTCCGGCAATAGAAACTATTTAAACTCTGGTAAAGAGATAGGCAATAGCAATTAAGACGCCTTGTAGAGGTAAACGTAGCCACAAGATAAGTGGGTTTATAGATGCAAATGCATTTGTATTTAAGGCCATATGTAGGTTGGCAGGGAAGACTGCTACCAACAAAGCAATTAAACCCCAAGCGGCAAGGGTTTGGGTGGCAGGAAAAAGTAGAAGTAAGCCCAATAGAACTTCTGCAAAACCACTAAGGTAAACCAAGCTCGAGTGCCACGGCAAGTAGGGCGGCATTATGCTCAGGTACAACTTGGGGTTAACAAAATGAAATATGCCACCGGCTATAAAAGCAAGCCCAAATACGTATTTAATTAGACTAAGCAACCAGGTCACAAGCTTGAGCATAGCAGGCTTCTTAATGAATTGGGGTTAGCACAATCTTTTTTAAAGTAATTTGCTAAACTAAGTTAATGAACGATTGCGTTCTAATTTCTTTTAGCCCTTGCGGATATATAATTGACTAGATTCGCAAATGAATAGTTTTACAGTTGTTCTTAAAAAGTGTTTTTAAGTTTCTCGTTCTTAAACTCAAAAAGGAGTTTTAATTTGAAATACAAGATACGGATTATAAAATGCAACAAAGAGCATTAAAAACCTTAGGAGTACTTGCTTTGGTCGGCATCGCCTTTTTTGCAGGTCGCTTCTCAAATACAAATCAAATAGACAGTAACGCTCAAGCTCAAACAGAAAAGCTCGAGCTTTTTTTAGTGCAAGATAATGACCCTCGTGAGTTACAACCTTTTCCTGGCCCTGGAGATAATTTTGGCTTACCGCAAGGTAGTGAGGAGTGCCCTTTGTATTTCTTTCAAGATGGTCAGCTTTTCCAAATGGAGCCTGGTGAAGGACTACCGGGTCAAAATGGCTCTCCGGAACTTTTTCCTTTACAACCTGTACCCCCTAATCAGCGTCAACCTGCACCTGCACCTATTCCAGAACAATTTTCTTAAGCTACATAAATCGTTAAAGATAGTCACTTGGGAGGCAACATGGATGATAACAAAGCTACAAAACTAAGTTTAGACCCACAAAAAGTCATGGATAGCGCTGCAAAACTAAGAACCCTTTTGCTTGAAGTTAAAAAAGTAATTGTTGGGCAAGACCTCATGCTCGAGCGCATCTTAGTGGCCCTTTTATCTCGTGGTCATATTTTAATTGAAGGTGTGCCGGGTTTAGCCAAAACGCTAGCCATTAAAACCATGGCGGATGCTTTAGGAACAAGTTTTAAGCGTATTCAATTTACACCAGACTTGGTGCCATCTGACCTTGTAGGAACACGTATTTATAATCCTCAAAAGGCAGAGTTTCAAGTTGAGCTTGGGCCTGTATTTGCTAACCTAATCCTGGCAGATGAAATTAACCGCGCCCCAGCTAAAGTACAATCAGCCCTTTTAGAAGCCATGCAAGAACGCCAAGTCACCTTGGGTCATGAGACTCACAAATTGCCTTATCCCTTTTTGGTTTTAGCAACCCAAAACCCTATTGAATCTGAAGGAACTTACTTTTTACCAGAAGCGCAACTTGACCGCTTTATGTTTAAAGTCATTATTGATTACCCTGAATTTTATGAAGAAATGACTGTGGTTGAGCGTGTATCTACTAAATTTGAAGCTGTGGATGTGCAGCTTACTGCTGATGAACTCAAAGACTTACAAGCTATGGTAGATGAAGTAAGCGTGCATCAGGCAGTTACTGAATACGCCGTAAAGCTAGCTCGAGCTAGCCGTGACCCCAGCACGGTTGGGCTTAGCCACCTAAACCCTTACATCAGCAATGGTGCCAGCCCTAGAGCCAGTGTAAACCTAATACTAGGAGCAAAAGCCCTCGCTATAATTAGGGGTCGAGAATACGTATTACCAGAAGATGTAAGAGACATAGCGCCAGAAGTAATGCGTCACCGCATCATGCTTTCCTACGAAGCACTTGCAGACGAAATGCAGCTAGAAGACATTGTCACGCAGCTCATTGCCTCCATAAAACCACCCCAAGTACACATAGGTGACCCCTACCGAGATAGCAAAAGCAATCCAACTTCACAAGCTCGAGCAACTTAAAGGGTAAGCCATGTTTGCAACAGTGTTTAGAAAAACGCGTGTTAAAAACCCAAGCCCAGAGCCAAGCAAAGTAAAGAAGCAAGACTTAAGCCAACAACAACTCGCTGTGCAACTACTAAAAAAGCTCGAGTTTAAAATTTTGCGGCGTTTAGATGGCTTTTTGTTTGGTGATTACTCAGGTCTTTTTTATGGTCCTAGTCTTGATTTGGCAGAAGTAAGAGAGTACCAGCCGGGTGATCCTGTCAAAAATATTGATTGGAGTGTTACTGCTCGTACAGATAAGGTTCATGTACGGCAATACCGTGAAGAACGAGAGATTATTGCTTGGGTTATTGTTGACTTGTCACCCTCTATGCAGTTTGGTACTCGGCGTATTTTAAAAAGTGATGAAGCCATTGAGTTTGCTGCTCTAGCCTCATCTATCATTACAAGGCAAGGCAATAAGGTGGGCGCACTAGGCTTTTCAGATAAAGGCATGTCTGTAGTGCCTTTGCGTTCAGGTAGAAAGCAAAGCATGAGCATCATTCAAAGCCTTATGGCACATAGTACTGAAGAGCTAAGAGGCATGCTTAAAAGTGATAGTAAAAGCTTAGCAGAAACGCTCAAAGAAGCTAGCAAAACCATAAAACGTAACGCCCTTATCTTTGTAATATCTGACTTTCTGACCTCAACTAGTCAAACTGAAGGGGCAAGCGAGACTGAAGAAGCAGACTGGAGCAAAGAACTCAAACGCTTAGCCTTTAAGCATGACGTAATAGCTGTAAGAATAAGTGACCCAATTGAAAAAGAACTCCCAAATATTGGCGAGATACGCCTGCGCGACCCTGAAACAGGCGAAGAAATCTGGCTAGACAGCAGCGATAAACGCATTAGGAAAGAACACAAAAAACTTGTACTCGAGCGTGACAAAGCCATTCAAAAAATAATGAAGGCAGCCAGAGTTGACTTACTCGAGCTTTCTACGCATGAAGATATTGTCAAGCCGTTACTTAACTTCACTCAGCGTCGAAAAGGCAGAAGGGCGTAACTATGGTTTTTTTATGGCCTAGTTTTTTGTGGTTCTTACTGCTGATTCCATTATTTTTCATATTTATGTTCTTTGCTGAAAGAAAACGTGAAAAAAACCTAAAAGACTTCGCGGATGAGCACTTACTGACAAGCATTATGAAGCGACCAAGAAAAAGATTAAGTAGGAGCATCGTTTTTCTACAAGTTTTAGCCCTAACCGCTTTATTGTTAGCATCTGCCAGACCCGTAGCAACGCCACCCTTACCCGTAAATAAAGCAGCTGTGGTCATAGCAATAGATGCAAGCCGCTCCATGCTTGCCGATGACATAGCACCCACACGCTTAGACAAAGCCAGAGAATTAGCAGAAAGCTTCGCAAAAACAGTACCAAGAAGCACCCAAATAGGCCTAGTCAGTTTTTCAGATGTAGCCTCAGTACTGGTACCACCAACCACAGATAGAGAGTTACTATTTGACGCCTTATCACAAGTAGAAGCCGCACAAAACACCTCTTTAGCTGCTGCCGTAGTATCAGGCGTGCGCATGCTACCCGGACGCGAAGGACTCGCCATACCCGAAGAACTCGAGCCACAAGGATTTGCTGGTCCACCCGACACACCGCAAGCAAATCAAGAAGAAACCGAAGCGCCAATAGAACCAGCACCTGGCAGCATCATCATTTTTTCAGATGGTGTAACCAACATAGCAGCCAACCCAGCCGTACCCGGCGAAAGTGAACTCGACATAGCAGCCCGCTTTGCAAGCGAAAACGACGTCAAACTCTATACGCTCGCCATAGGAAAAAGTGGCGGCACCGTAGCCACCATAGACGGCCAGCAATACTTCATACCCTACGAACCCGAAAACCTAGACCGACTAGCCGACCGAAGCGATGGCGACAGCATAGATATAGATGACAAAGAAGCCCTAAACGCACTCACTAGAGACCTAGGCCAAGTCATACGCTGGGAAGCCACAAAAATGGAAATATCTGCACTACTCTCCGGCCTAGCCATAGTCTTACTACTCATAGCCGCAAGCCTAAACCTAAAAGCCTACAGGAGGATACTATGAATGACCTGAACTTCATCTGGCCAAGCGCACTCAGCCTCATTCTACTCGGCATACTAAGCTACTACCTCTACAACAAAAACAAACAAGGACGCTCGAGTGCCCACATGACCTACTCAGATCTAAGTATGGTCAAAGCCGCAAAAGGAAAAACCAAAAACCGATCAAACCTAGCCCTTATACTCTACATAACAGCCTTACTCGTAGCACTCGTGGCCTTAGCAAGACCCACCGCAAAACTACTACAACCCGACAACCTATCAGGCATTATCTTCACAGTAGAAACCAGCAGATCCATGCAATCATGGGACATAGAACCCACCAGACTCGCAGCCACTCAAGCCGCCGCAAAAGAACTCATAGCCACCATCCCTAACTCCATAAAAGTCGGCCTAGCAACCTTCTCAGGTTCAGGCGTACTCAACGTACCCCTAACCACAGACCATAAACGCGTAAACGAAGGCATAGACAAGCTAACAGCAGGCGGAGACTTCGCCTTCACCTACGGCATCATCGCCGCACTAAAAGCACTACCAGAAGAACTCCCAGACGACGGCGTACCCGGCGCAATCGTCCTCTTCTCACACGGACACGACAGATCAAACAACAACCCCATCGAACTAGCCGAAATCGCAGCAGAACGAGGCATACCCATACACACCATTGGTGTTGGAACCCACGGAAATAACTTCGGTGAAGACATCCTCAAAACCATCGCAGACATAAGCGGAGGCAACTACTACCCCATCTTCTCAGCAGCAGACTTACAAAAAGCCCACGAAGACCTCGGCAAAATCATCCGACTAAGACCAAGAACCACCGAAATAACCGCACTACCCGCACTCATCGCCGCATTCATACTCATGATAAGCCTCATGGCATCACAACTAAAACGACAACTCAGCTAAGATGAAAAAAACACCATGACACTCATAAACAACCACTTCTACTGGCCATGGGTCCTACTAGCCTTAATCGCTCTACCCCTACTCCTAAACTACTACCAAAACGCACAAAAACAAAAAGCCCAAAGCGTAAGCTATCACCCTGACCTAAGCCTACTCAAAAAAGCCGCAAGCAAAAAGAAAAAAACAACAAAACTAGCCACCATCCTCTTCACACTCGCCATCATCACAGCAACCATAAGCCTAGCCAGACCCACCCTAAACGTACCCGAAGCACACCCCCAAGCAGGCATCATGCTAGCCCTAGACGTAAGCCGCTCCATGGCAGCCTACGACATACTCCCCAACCGCTTCGAAGCCGCAAAAGAAGCCATAAAAACCTTCGTAAAAAACCTACCCCAAGGCACTCGAGTGGGCCTAGTAACCTTCGCAGGCTACGCAACCCCCATCGTGCCCCTAAGCCAAGATCACGACAGACTTCTAGAAGCCATAGACTACTTACGCATGGATTACGGCACCGTCATAGGTGACGGACTCCTAAGCAGTCTAAAAGGCCTACCCACCCTAGAGCAAAGACTAAATCTAGGTGATTCACCCGAACGATTCGCAACCATCATCCTTCTATCAGACGGACGAAACTTCGGTGGAATAGACCCCCTAAGCGCACTCGAAGAAGTCAAAAAACAACAAGTTACCGTTCACACCATAGGCGTAGGCACCCTAACCGACGGCCCTATACCTGGCATACCCATGCAATACCAATTCGCAGCCCGCTTCGACGAACCCACCATGCGAAAAATAGCTACAGACACCGGAGGTAGCTTTAACTTCGTCGGCTCAGCCGAAGAACTCAACGAAGTCTACAAAGACCTAAGCAAAGCCGTTATATGGCGATTTGGTAAAGAAGAAGCCACAGCACTAGGAACACTCATTGCAGGCATATTACTGTTCACAAGTTTAAGCTTTAATTTAATAAGACAAAAACTCACTTAAACAGCTAGACTTTTAAGAAATATAAGCTTTGTGAGTTATTGACTGTGTTTATCTGGTAATCATTTGTTATAACCATTTGTGGTTTGGGTATACGGATTGCTGATAGCTCTAGGCCTTTCGCCAATGCTTCTATTTTTAACTTCACGTGTCTCTAGCTCTCAAAGAAAAAGTAGTAGTAAATACGCTATTCTTTTAGGCTCTAAGCGCACCCCTGTATATTTTCAGCAGGTAAGAGAAATGTTTCCAGAAAAATGGTGGGAATCACCTGTTCAAGCATTAGTAGAAGATTTAGATGAAAATAATTACTCAAAAACGCTGGCTATTCTTAATAGGGCCGCAAGTAAATATCCAGCTACTGTCAAACTTATATTAAATAATATATTTGTCTTTAAAACAATGAACTTTTATGACACTGATTACGGTGGGACCTACATCGGGCCACATCGCTGCAACATCTATCTAACCAACAATAACAACTCGAGTGTCTTTGTGGAGCGTCTTTTTCATGCGGAATTGTCTAGTGTTTTGTTGAAATCAATGCCCCTTGCTTTGGATGAAAAAGCTTGGATTCAATGTTTGCCTAAAGGATTCAACTATGGTTATCTAGAAAACGTTCACGTGGCCCTCTTGCAATTGGGTGAGCAGCTTGATAAGCAAGATGACTCTGTTCTTGAAAAAGGCTTTGTATCTCACTACGCAATGACAAATCTTGAAAATGATTTTAATAGCTTAGTCAAACAGCTGTTTGTGCCTGAAGAGAATTTTTGGTCATGCGTAGATATGTATGATTTAATCTTTAAAAAAGTCCAGCTTGTTATTTCATTTTATTTGAGAATCGATAAATCTTTTACAGAGGATTATTTCAGAAACATTTCAGCAATTTCGAATGAGGAAAAGAAAAGAGAAGGATAGCTATTTGGCTTGCTATTCTTCTCTTTAGGGATACATAGTTTTTTTCAGGGTCTAAGCTAAGCCTGCTTTTTTCATGGCTTCCATCATTGCGTCACCCATGTCGGTTGGGGTTGGGGCTACTACAACATTTGCTGCTTCTAAGGCGGCTATTTTGTCTGCTGCGGTGCCTTTACCACCACTAATGATTGCGCCTGCATGGCCCATGCGTTTGCCTGGAGGTGCGGTGGTGCCTGCTATGAAGCCTGCAACGGGTTTTTTCATGTTGTCTTTTATCCATGCGGCTGCTTCTTCTTCTGCGTTGCCACCTATTTCACCTATCATTATGACGCCTTCTGTTTCTGGGTCTTCATTAAATAGAGTTAAAGCATCTATGAAGTTGGTTCCGTTTACAGGGTCTCCACCTATGCCAACGGCAGTGGTTTGACCTAGGCCGTTGCCTGTTAGCTGAAATACGGCTTCGTAGGTTAGGGTTCCGCTTTTGCTGACTACGCCTATGCGGCCTGCTTGGTGTATGTAGCCTGGCATGATGCCTATGCGGCATTCGTGTGGGGTTATTACACCGGGGCAGTTGGGGCCAATCAAGCGGCTTTTTTTGCCTTGCATGTAGCGTTTTACTTTGACCATATCCATAATGGGTATGCCTTCGGTTATGGTGATGATTAGGGGTACTTCGGCTTCGACGGCTTCCATAATTGCGTCTGCTGCAAAGGGTGGGGGTACAAATATTACGGAGGCGTTTGCGCCTGTTTTGGCTACTGCTTCTCTTACGGTTGCGTAGACGGGTACGTCTTGAGTGTAAGTGTCTGTTCTGCCTGTTACGCCTGAGTGGTCGGTTTCACCTGTGAAGGTTTCGGTTGTGCCTGCTTTGCTTGGGTGTACAGCTGCGACTACGTTTGTGCCGTAGGCGATTGATTTGTCTATGTGGAAGTGACCGAAGTTACCCATGCCTTGAATCATGAGTTTGGTGTTTTTGTTTACGAGTATGCTCATGCTACTAACTCCACAATTTTGCTTGCGCCGTCTTTGAGGTCATCCGCGCTGATTACGTTTAGGTCTGAGTTGCTTATGATTTCTTTACCGAGTTTTGAGTTGGTGCCTTCTAGACGTACGACTAGGGGTACTTTGAGCCCGACTTGTTTTACGGCTTCTACAACGCCGTTTGCTATGACGTCGCAACGCATGATTCCGCCGAATATATTTACGAAGATTCCTTTTACGTTGGGGTCTTGAGTTATTATTTTGAAGGCTGCGGTGACGTTCTCTGTGGTTGCACCTCCACCTACGTCTAAGAAGTTTGCGGGTTCTCCACCTACGTGTTTTATGGTGTCCATGGTTGCCATGGCTAGACCAGCGCCGTTGACTAGGCAGCCGATTGAACCGTCTAGTTTTATGAAGTTTAGTCCGTATTGTGCGGCTTCTAGTTCGGCTGGGTTTTCTTCGCTTTCGTCACGCATTTCACCTATGTCTTTGTGCCGGTACATGGCGTTTCCGTCAAAGCTCATTTTTCCGTCTAGCGCCATAACGTCACCTTGTGTGGTTACGACGAGTGGGTTGATTTCTATCATGTCGGTGTCTAGGTTGCTGGCTAACTTGCTGAGGGCTGCCATGAACTTCATGCCATTTTTTAGGGCAGAGCCTTCTAAACCTAAGGCTCTGCCTAGGCGGTTTGCTTGAAAGCTGGCTAAGCCTATAGCTGGGTCTATGTCTTCTTTTAAGATTTTTTCTGGTGTATGTTCGGCGACTTCTTCTATGTCCATGCCGCCTTCGGTGGAGGCCATGAGGATGTTTTGCCCTATGGCGCGGTCGAGGACGATTGACATGTAAAGTTCACGGTCAATGTCTATGCCTTGTTCTATGTAGAGCCTGTTGACTTGTTTGCCTTCGTCACCTGTTTGTATGGTGACTAGGGTTGAACCAAGCATTTGTTCTGCGTATTCTTTAACTTTGGCTTCTGCTGCTTCTATGCCGCCTTTTAGGCCGTCTAGTACTACGTTTACGCCGCCTACATCTGGGTGTTCTTTAAAGCGTCCTTTGCCGCGTCCGCCTGCATGTATTTGACTTTTGACAACCACTACATTATTTCCGCTTGCTTCTATTAGGGGTCGTACGGCAGCTACTGCTTCTGCAACACTGGTAGCAACTGTGCCAAGTGGCACTTTTATGCCATGTTGTTTCATAAGCTCTTTGGCTTGGTATTCATGAATTTTCAAGGGTCTTCCTCCAAAAAAGGCTTTTGTACAAACTTACCATGAGTGTACCTTGGGGTTACTAAATCTTTGTGGTAACTGAGTCGAGATTTGGTGTTGGCATTTTAATAACCTCCTTAGAGTAACGCTTTAGAGCTGTTGTCGCAAAGGTATAAGTTTACATAGGGGGTACACAAAATTCACATTATGGGTTTTGAGTTGCTACAAAAGTGTAAGTTCTTAAAAGTGCCGGTGCTTTTTTGGGTTAGACTTATTTACTATGATTCGCACTGTGATTCTTGCTATTAATGATGCTGGCGCTACTGACCCTCGAGTTATTGAAACGGTAGCTACTATTAGACGATTACTTGATAAAGGCCCTTTTGTTGAGGTAGATTATCAGATTGTGCCTGATGAGCAGGCGGTGATTAGGGCAAGGTTGCGTCTTTTAACTGAAAATGATACGCATGATCTTGTCTTAACGACGGGTGGCACTGGGTTGCTTAGTAAAGAACGAGCGCCTGAGGCAACCAAAGAGGTTATTGAGCGTGAAATTCCTGGTTTAGCGGAGTACATGCGAGTGGTTGGCATGAAGAATAGCCCTAGGTCTATTTTGTTTAGGGGCGTTTGTGGTGTTCGCAGGCAAACCATGATTGTTAATTTACCGGGCGGCCCGAAAGGGGTTTTTGATTCTTTAAGATCAATTATGCCTTCACTACCCCCAGCTATTGATTACATCCGTGGTGATATTGGTAGTTTGCCAGGAGAGTGGCGAGAGTAAGATTTTTTGTTGTAACTGAATAGATTTAAGCTAGGTTTTCCTGAAACTCAGTATTGTTTTTGAACTTAGAATTAAGACTTTGTTGTTTTTCTACGCTTTCCTTAAGGCTCTGTGTATATACTGTGGTGTTTTGTATTTCCTTATGTGTGTCGATGTGAAGGAGTAAATATATGGATCCTATTATGGTTCAGTTGGGGCCGCTAGCAATTCGCTGGTACGGTTTTTTTATTGCGTTGGGTGTGCTTATTGGTAGCATTTGGGCAACTCGTTTGGCTGAGGAGCGCGGGCTTGACCCTGAAAAGCTACTTGATATGGCAGTTTATTTGGTGATTGCTGGCATCATCGGGGCGCGCTTGGTATATGTCATAACAAGCCCAAGTGCCTTTTTTGGTCCTAATGGCAATCCTATTTCTGCATTCTATATTTGGCAGGGTGGCATTAGCATTCATGGGGGCATTATTGGCATTGTTTTAGCCACCTGGATTTATGCGCGTATTCATAAGTTGAATATGTGGTCTTATCTGGATGCCATGGCCATAGTTGCGCCGCTTGGCATAATGGGTGGCCGTTTAGGCAATTTCTTTAATGGCACAGATACAGGTGGACGTCTTACGAATTGGCCTATTGGGTTAAGCTGGCCTGATGTTGGTACGGAAACCTGGGGTGCGTTTGGGAGAGTTATTTTTGGGCAAACCTTATGGCAATACGCTCCACCTGCTTGTAACGCTATTCCTGCGGGTGAGCCTTGTATAGTTCATAACACGCCGTTTTATGGCATTGTGGTGGGCTTTATCTTACTTTTTATTGTGATGTGGGCTTTGCGTCGTAGTCGCACACCAGGTTTTGTGTTTTGGAACATGATTTTGTGGTACTCAGTGCTAAGAAGTGTGTTGGAAGAAACCTTTAGAGATAATCCGTTACCTTGGCAGCTTTACCTTAATGATAGTGCGGGTATTGGTTTGTTTACCTTAACGCAACTGGTGAGCATCATTATAGTGCTGGTAGCTCTGTATCTCTTACTAACCATGGATTTAGATCGAGATGCAAAGAAAGCCGCTATTAATAGGAAGGCTCGCGGACGCTAGATATGGCTTTTGCAACTGTTATTTTTGCAGCTGGCTTAGGCACTCGCATGAAGTCAAAATTACCTAAAGTGCTTCATGAGGCTGCAGGCCGACCTTTGGTTGAGCAGGTCATAAGAGCCGTTTTGCCTTTAAATCCTGAGAAAATTGTGATCGTAATTGGTCATGGTGCTGATTTGGTTAAAGAGAAGCTAAGTGACTATGATTTAGATTTTGTGGTTCAAGCTGAGCAGTTGGGTACAGGTCATGCACTTATGACGGCTGAAGATGCGCTAAAAGGGTTTGAAGGAGATGTTCTTGTTTTAAATGGTGATGGCCCCCTTTTAAGAACCGAAACGCTCAAAGAACTTGTAGCTGCTCAAACAGGCAAGACAGGCATGACAGTAGCAACCTGCCATTTTTCTAACCCTTATGGACTAGGTCGAATTATAAGAAACACTCAGGGGCAACTTGAAGCCATTATTGAAGAAAAAGATGCAACAGATGATCAACGGCGCATAACAGAAGTAAACCCAGGCCTTTATATTTTTGATAAAACTGTGTTTGAAAAAACCAAACGCTTAACTAACAACAATAAAGGTGGCGAGTACTACGTGACAGATTTGCCGTTACTCTATCTAGAAGATAAACAAGCTGTTCGCACCTACCTTGTTGAAGATGAAAATGAAGTGTTAGGTGCAAATGACCGCAATCAATTAACCACCTTAGAGACTATTCTGATGAACAGACTTCGTACAAAATGGATGACTGAGGGCGTCACTATGTTAGCCCCAGAACAAACCTTTATTGATGACACAGTTGAATTAGCAAGAGATGTCATACTCGAGCCTGGCGTGGTTTTAAAAGGAAGTACCAAAGTAGGGGAGGGTGCGCGTATTGGGGCTTATGCTTATCTTAGTAATGCAACGGTTGCTGAGTCTGAAAACGTTGCACCACATACCGTTCTAAGTTAGTAACTTTATAGTTCAAGTAGAGCCTGTGTTTCTTCGGCAGGCTCTAAACCCATGTCATCTTTTAGATGCTTGGCAAACTTCCGGTAGCGCTGCCTTGCTTCTCGCTTGCGTCCACGACTTATAAGGTCACCCAGAACTGCCTGCAACGCCTCTTCATGTAAAGGCTCGAGTTCTAACACGCGGTTCAAATAATCAGTACTTTTTTCAGTCGCTTCACTTGCTTCAAACAGGCAGTTAATCACTTGTTCTCGCAATTGCTCCCGCTCATCAATAATGGCGTCAAGGTGCAAGCCTGGCGCAAAGGGTTCATGGTAAAGCTCGAGTACTAAGTCTGCGTTGTTTTCTGTTAGTGCTGTGGTGAGCTGCTCATAATCTGAATTGACACGCTGCAAACCTTCTTCAAATAAATAGCTACTAATCCCCCACGGTTCAATGACTTTACGTAAGAAATTAAGTTGAACATTTAGGTTGTTACGCTGTTTTTTGGTATCAACATTTGGCCACATGGCTTCTGCAACTTCATCTCGGGAAAGCCCCATGGTAAGTAAACACAGGATTTGTTTTTGACGATCTGTTAATTCAAGAGGTTCATTAAAAAGATGTGCTTCAAGCTTAGTGAAAAAGAAAAGCTCGAGCTTGGGAATGTCATTAAATCTATAGCTTATTGCTTCAGTCCAGTTTGAAGCTAAAACTTCTTTTATGGGGTAGTGTTTGCTGAGTTCTGGGGTTTGGGGTAAAGCTGATAGGGGTATGAACGCAGCTAATAGTTTTGTTCTGGCTGTGCAAATATCTAAAAATTGATTCAAATCGGCTTCATCTTTACTAATAAGGTAACGGCTAGACATCAGAAAGAGTTTTAAGGTGCGCTCGGCAGTCTCGTAAACCTCATCAATTAAGGCTAAGGCTTCTTCTTTTAAATCTTGCTTGTCTAGCATTAGTGCGTAAACAGAGCGAGATAATTCTCCTTGGGTACTTTCTTCAAAAAAGTGTTTAGCGGCTTCAAAATTTCCTGCCTCTAGCTCTAAGCGTAACTTATACATAGTGACAATATCTGAAACATAAGGATTGGGAAAGGCTTTAGCTTCGTAGCAGTAGTGGGTTAACAGGTCACCATCATTATTAAAAAAAGCTAGTGCCGCTTTTGCTTCGCAAGCAATAGCAGGGTTGATGCGTTCACCTTCTTTTGCTTCCTTAAAATATTTTTTCGCTGACTCTATATCGCCTAACCACCAGTGAAAAAAAGCTAGATCACGACACTGCCCTAATGCCTGAACAGGATACAGGGCTTTGCACTGCTCATAAGTTTCGAGTTGGATTTTGAGTCTTAGTTCAAAGTTTCCATTGAGATCCCAAGCTAACAAAGCTTGATTAATGATTGCGCCGAGCCTGTGGCTACTATTTTTGGGATACGAGTCAAGCGCAGTCTGAACAATTTCAAGAGCTTTATCAAAATCTTGATTATAAATGTAGATAAAGGCTGAGTTACTAAGAAAGCGAGCTGCTAGCTCTGCGTCAACATCTTTAACCAAAGTTTGACCCTCTTCAAGCAAAGCTAAACCACGTTCATTATCATGAAACCCCAAAGGCATACAAAAATCACGCATAATACCTAGCTTTTGGCCTGCACTCAAGTTTTCTTGGGCTAACGCCAAATCAAAAAACTCAACCGAGCTAGCAACATTACCTAAACGCCCATGTGCAGCAGCAACAGCCCAAAACCTATTAGCACTCTCAGTTGCCCCAAGCAAACAATGCCAAGTAAGCAATTGCTGCGGTGCCTGACGCCACAACTCAGCATCGGTTGCTTCAAGCACTTTAAGAAGCTCGTTAAACAAAGCACAGCGTGCAAACGCGTCACCCTGAAGAACCAAAGGTAAGCGCTTAGCATTTAACAAAACAGCCTCAGAAACCTGATCTGAAAAACGCTCAAAAATCATTTCAGAGACATAATCATGCACTTTAAAAGAAGACTCGAGCTTTTGCACAAAACCCTTCTTAACCAAACTCAAACTCAAGTCATTACTCGAAGCCTCAGGTAAGTACTCGAGTGCGGCTAAAAAGAGGAGTTCTTGCCATGCTTCTGCGGTTAAGCTTTCTTTGATACCTGTAAGTAACGACGCGGCATCTGGTGCTTGACCTGTTAAGGCTGAGAAGTGGATGGGTAGAGCCCATCCTGCTGTTAACTCCCATATTTCTTTTGATTTTTTAGGCTCAACAATGAGTGCTTGGCTTTCTTCTAAAGTGAGTGCCAGCATCGAAGCGTCAAGGTGAGTAAAGCGACCTTGTGTTTGTAATTTCAAAAGTTCAGCATGTTGAATGCCATGACGGCTAAGCAAAACGACGATACCTTGAGGGTTTTCAAGTAGGAAGCCTAAATCTTCGTCCTTGGCATCTTCTAAAACTACTAAGGTTTCTTGCTCCCATAAGGTTTTAAGCAGTAAAGGCCATGGTGTTTCTGAACTAATTGCCAATGCTAAACAAAGAGCATCATGATTAGTTTGTTGTGCAATACCCCAAACAACCCGCCAGTCATCTTGCTCTAGCTGATTGGCATATTGCGTTGCCAAAACGCTCTTACCATAGCCATAAGGTGCTTCTATATGAACCACATGCCCGCCATCATCTGGCAAAAGATTTAAAAGGCGAGGTCGCAAAAGATGTAAAGGACTTAATTCTGGTCTTAACCCTGACATGTAACTGACTCCAAAAGAAATACTAGATTTAAAACGTTTGATATGAGTTTAGCGAACAAGCATTAACAGAACAATGAACTTATAAACTACCTTGCAGTCATAACTTAGACCCAAGTAAAGACTCTAAACGAGTCTCTGTTGCTACTCTAAGCACAGGATCTGGTATAGACCTAGCCGTTTCTAAAATGCGCTTTGAATCAAGTAACGATAAGGGCACACCAAGCTCAATAAGCAAAGCACTAGCTTGGGCAAGCTTATAAGGTTCCTTTAAGCGAGAGACCGCTTCTGTCAATTCAACAAAAGTAGAACGTCTAGCATGGCTAGATAAATGATTAGCAAGGTTTAGTAAAAGAAGCTGAGCATCATCGCCACCTAACGAAGCGAGTTGCTGTGCCTCATTCCAATACAAAGACCTTACATCCTGCGGAATAAGTTCAAGAATTAACGTTAAGCGAAACAACTGCCGCTCCGCATCTGCATCTTGCCGACAACGCTCGAGTAAATGAGCCATAACCAAAACCTGCTCGCCCTGACTCAAAGAGAAAAGCAAAGGCTTAAAATCAGCGTCACGCTCATCAGCAAGCTCGAGTGTTAATTCTAGAGCGCTTGCTCTTAGAACAGGTAGCTCATCAAGATACTGAAACATTTCTGCTAACAAACAATTACTTTTTGAAGATACTGCAACTTGCAGAGCTTGCTTTAATACCAGTGAGCGTTCTTCTCGCAATAAGTCAGGTACAGACTCAAGTAACTTGGCTAACTGTTCAATGTTTTCACTAGCAAAAGCTTTTTGCCATAAGCCTAACCAAGCCGTTTTAGAATTTTGCATTATTTGCTCCTAGAGCGCAAGAAAGAGACATAGGAAACCATCGTTTCATAGACATAGTTTAAATAAAGAGGACTTAAATTTGACTTAAATTACCTGAGTAATCATGGTTAAAATAGGTTTGTTTTTCAATCAAGGTAAGTCAATCAAACAAAGCTCTGGTTTCGGCCAAAGGCGCTAAATCTAACGCTTCCTTAAGAAAAGACTCAAACTTAAGGTACAGCTTTTTAGCTTCACGACGACGACCCAAACTAAGCAAAAGCTTCACTAACGCCTGCAGCGCCTCCTCATGACCAGGCTCGAGTTCCATCACACGTTCAAGAAAAGCTCGAGCGGTATTCTCAGGCTCATCTAGGCTTGCTTCAAACAAACAGTCAATTACCTCTTGATTCAAACTAGCTCGAGTTTCACTTATCAAAGGCAAATCTAAACTAGCTGCAATTAAGCCTTTGTATAAAGCTAAGACGTTTGCTGCATCATCGGCATCTAAGGCTTCCTCTAAAAGCTTAAAGTCTGAATTTACCTTTTCTAAGCCGGATTCAAACAGGTAAGTACTAACGCCCCAAGGCTCAATGGCTTTACGTAAAAAATTAAGCTGAACATTAAGGTTATTACGACTCTTCTTAGTGTCAGCCTCAGGCCACATATCGGCAGCAATTTGATCTCGACTAAAACCAAGTGTTAACAAGCACAAAATTTGTTTGAGCCTATCAGTAAGTTCAATCGTTTGGCCCATAAACCTAAGCTCAAACTTGCCCAGTAAAGACAGCTCGAGTGGCGGAATCTCATCTTTCCTAAGCTCAATGGCTTCAAGCCAGTCAGACTCGAGTACAGTTTTTAACGGGTAAGGAAACGCATGGCTAGCCTTAAATCGTATTAATTCATTAAAAGGAATGAAATTCGGTAAGATGCGCTCCGCGGCTAAGCTTGCATTTATAAGCTCAGTAAGTGATTCTTGCGATGGCTGGACTCTATAATGTGTTGCTAGCCAAGCTAGATAATTGGCTCTTTCAGTAAGTACGGGTTTAGGAGCTAAAGAAGTAAGTGCTTCTTCAGATTGACCTTGAATCTTTAAAATGAGCGCTCGAACTAAATTACATTCAAAACCGTCTGTACTAATAAGTAAATCCCAAGCCTTTGTCGGTTCAGATTCTAATAGGCAACGCGCCCACAAAGCCAGCACACGATCTTCAAGCCTCGGGTTTTCCCAGACACCCAGGTTCGCAAAAATACCTGAAAAACTCAAACTATCCTGCTCAAGAAAAGCCAACCTAGCTTCAGCTTCAATACGCTCCAAAGGATTAGTAGCCAAACGAATCGTGTTAGCCAGATACTGCTTGCAAGCCTCAAACTCACCTAAAAAAGATTTATGAATAGCTAACTCCAAATAAAGATAAGGCAAATTATAAGTCGCCACCTTCTCGCAAAACGGAATCATATGCTCAATAGCAAGAATATAACCCTCCAAATCACCACGACCCAACCACCTTAAATGAGCAATATTAGCCACAGCAATCACACGATCTTCACGATCACTAGGAATAAGCTCGAGTGCTTCAATAATATTGTTTTCTGCAGTCTCAAAATCTCCTGCACGCCAGTGCGCCCTAGAGGCATTATTTAAAAAAAGATCAGCTGCATTGAGAAAAGTATCGTGAATAAAGCCTTGTTCTGATGCTTTTGATAACAAGGTGCTGCCCTGAATACTTGCTGCAAGTGCAATGTCAGGTTTTAAGTCAGCAAGGTCATAAGCAGCCAAACCCAACATAAAAAGAGCATCATTGGGTCTATCCTTTTGAATTTCAGTGGCTAACGCTATTAACTTAAGACTAGATGCCTCAACTTTACCTAACAAAGACTCAGCAATGGCTTGGTTGTAACGTTGATGAACTGTTAAAGGTTGCTTTATAAGATGTAACAGTTCAAGCAACAATTCTGGATTAGGCGTAATTTCAAACAAAGCTAAAGGCTCATCGAGTAAGCTACCTAAGTCATTAAAAAGCTCACTACGCCTAAAAGCGTCTGCTCGAGCTAAAGGCTTAAGCCTTAAAGCATGCACCTTAACGGCAGACTGAACATCTTTAAGAGAATGCAAAAGCAACGCCTCAGCAGCCAAAGGGTGAAGCCTAAAGGCCCGCTCTAAGGGTTGAACAAAACCCCGCCTAACCAAGTCTCTAGTTAGCTCAGTACCCTGATTTTCACCTAGATAAGGCAAAGCAGCCAAAAATAATGTTTCCTGCCAAGCCTCTGAAGATAAACTTGCCTTAATACCCTCAATCAATACATCTTGATTTGGTTCTTTACCCGTAAGCACAGAAAAGTGAAGGGGTAAAGACCAACCCTGAGTTCGCTTCCAAAGCAAATTTGCCTTTTCTGCATCAGGCACAAGGCTTTGAGTTTCTTCTAAACTAAACGCCAAAGACTCAGTGCTTAAATGAATAAGTCGCTTAGAAAGTAGTAATTTAGGCAGCTCAGCATAACTAAGTGAAGCCCTACTAGCAAGCAAAACAAGACCACCAATATGACTCAAAATAGGCCTTAAATCTTCACTACCATCAAGATCTTCAAGAACAAGCAAAGTTTTAAGCTGCCACAAACCTTCTAAAATAGCAGCCCACGGTGCATCTTCTGGCAAGTTTAAAGCCAAAGCTAAAGCGGCTTTACAAGACCTACCTTGTAAAGCCAACCACACAACACGCCAACCCTCATTTTCTAGCTGATCAGCCCACTGGCTTGCCAAGACACTCTTGCCATAACCATAAGGAGCTTCAAGCCAAACAACAAAGCCAGACTCCTGTGGAAAAGCAGAAAGCAAGCTATCGCGTTGCAAGTAAAGACCACTAGATTTAGGACGCAAACCAATCATAGTTAAAAAAGTCTACACCCAAATACAGATAAACCACCAGAAAAACTCGAGTTTTTCACTATTTTGTGTTCTAAATTAAAGAACAGGTTTGAAGCTACCACGGTAAACTTCCTTTAAACCTAACCAAAACAAAATAAGGCTCAGGGTTTGTGGTGCTAATTTCTATACTAGCCGTTTGGTTTTGACCTTTAGCAACAAAGTACTGCAATGATCGTGACTTTCTAGAACCAGAAACCAAGGCTTGATAACCTAACTTAGGCCAAGTTCCATCTCGCAAGTTAAGGCTGTCTAATTCGTAACCATCAATGAGGAAAGTGTTGTCGAAAAGGAGTGTTAAACCCCAATCCATCATGAGTTCAGGCATAGCTTTTTCGCTAGCTAATACTAAGTTTTCAATACCGCTTTTGTTGTTTTTAATGAGTGCTTTCCAGTAGCGTTCATGCCCTATGCGTTCGGCCTGACGCCAATGTAAAAGCCAGTTGTAAAAATACATGCCTGAATCTTCAACACTTTTTTGTGGGCGACCCTCATAAACAACTCGAAAATTTTCAGGGGTTTGAAACATCAATCTTGCTGCCTTTTGAAGGACGCCAAGGTTTGTACCTTGACTAGCTAATTCTTCGGCAGCCACCGCAGAGGGCTCTTCTGACCATGCAGGTTCAGGTGGTAAATTATTCATTATGCGGTAGCCAACGGCAATTAAATGCTTAAGTTCATGGGTAATGGTGCCTGGCATTTGTAGATTCATGTAAAAGTCTCTAGGCATGAAATCAGCAACACTACTTGGCGTGGCTGCGTAAAAAATATCAGCTTCGTTGCTCTTAAGTCCAAAGGGTTCAACCTCTGAATTGGGAAAATAGTCAATCCCGTAGACGTAACCAGCAATATTTAAATCTGCAAACAAATGACTAAACAAAATGATGATTTTGCCATTTTTATCTACATCCTGAAAATCACCAAAGTATTTTTCGTTAGAGGGAACCGTTATTGTTTCAAAGCCCTCAATCAAACTATTTAACTCTGCTTCACTAAGGTCACCTAAATCTTCCTTCTGAATAAACCAATAAGCATGCTCACTTACACTAACAAGGTCAGCAGAAACCAACTGATTAACACTCGAGCCGTCAGGATTAAAGTCATCTAAAACCCAAAAATCACAGGTTTTGCCAACATTGTAAGGCGCTGGGCATTTATCAAATGCTTGCGTTGATAGCTTATCGGTTTCAAATAAAGAGGCTATATCCGCATTACGAATTTTATTTAAATTTGCCTCGGAAAAATCTAAAAACTCATGATGACCAGCCTCCAACAGCTCCTCAATACCCTGATTTAGCGTTTTATTAATTGCAACTGCGTTTGTTCCAGTTGAATCTAAACCTTTTACATCCAAGTCAAACTCGAGCCCATCAAAGGCCAGAGATTGAGAACCATGAACAGCTATCAGTGCAACACTCTCATCACTACCCAGATTATCAAGCTCGAGTGTTATGCTACCGTTCGTAAAATCTTCTGGTCTTATAAATTGAACGCTTTCTTGGTATGGTTTTGCAGTATCTAAAAGTTTAATAACAATGTTTTCTGCTGGTGGGCTAAGCAAACTAGGTTCGTTACCAGACAAGCTATAAACGGCTTCAAACTCTATTTTTCCGTCACTATTGCTATCTTGCTGCGCGACCACAACATACTGCCCAGCAGCAACATTTTTTAAGCTAAAAGAAGCACTCGAGTTGCTACTATCAAGCTTTGTTGTGTAGGGACATGCTGCAAAATCTGCAGTACAGGCCTTGACCGTAACAGCTTCTAAGGTTTGACCTGCTGCAGCTTCAACCGTTCCACTAATGTCACCTTGCTCTACTGGAGCGCTACTGCCATCTGCTTTTAAATGAATATCTGCTCCTGCATACGCGACTGATTTTTCAATTACGTATCTAGGGTCACTGCTATCACCCCTAAAAGCAGGAATGTTTACAGGTAAACCCACCTCTGTATTATCTGCATTTAAAGCAACAATAAAATAAGGCAAATCTTTTGAAGTTGCAGGTAATAAGAGCTCATAACTACCATCAGCTTGACTAACGGCAAGGTTAAATGCAATCACTTCAGCACTATCAATAACACCTATGACCAAAGCACCAGCTTCAACATTTCCTAGACTATTTGTTACAACGCCAGATATTTGCGCCATACCACCCCTAGTTCTAGCAGGGTCATAAGCATAACCATCGTTACCCACAGAAATTTGTTTAGGTTGATCAGGATTACTGTAAGCAATAGCTGCATTAAGATCAAAGGTTGGCGTTAAAGCTGAAGAAAGACTAGTTAAACTCACAAGGTTTAATAAGCGAGCATCTGAAATAACTAACGCCATAGGGATAGCATTACTCGCTTCATCTTTTGAGATAATCATGTCCATTACACCATCAGAATTTAAAGGTGCAACCGTAACAAAAGCAGGAGACGTTAAGTCACTGGTATCAATACCATAAGCAAAACCAAAGTCATAAAGACTCGCCTCATTTAAAGACTCAGGGGTCTGCCACGTAAAATCAGCCGTAACGCTCACCTCAATAACATCACCATTATCACAACTAGGTTCAAACTCATCATCACTAGGTTCAGGGTTAGCTTCTCCACTGGTAGGGTTACCCGAAACCTCATCAAAATTAAAAAGACCAGCAGCAATCACAACTTGCGAATCTGACATTGACGTATCAAACCTAAGCAAAGCAGCACTACGCTCACCCTCAGCATCCTTATACTCGAGTGGTTTTTCACACACCAAACCATCATCTGAACTGTAGCCTTGCATAAGCCCTAGCGTGCCTGCCTGCTCCCATTTTTTACTGTCAATAGCTAAATTCCAGCTACCATCTTCTTCTATAGGTGTAGATGCCACTATGTCACCTTGTTTATTAACGGCAATAATGGCTTGTCTACTCAGGCTAAATAAAGGCTTTGCTTCACTTGAACTTAAATTGCTAAGAGAATTGCTTAAAACAGCAGCATTTAAACCACGAATGGCCTTTTGGGATGAAGCCAAACCTAAGCTATCAAAACTAAAGCTAAGATGCTCGTTTAAAAGTTCAACCGTAACGCCTTGCACAGCAGATTGAGAACTAAAACTGCTTGCTTGTAAGCTAGCAACACCAAGGCTGCCTTGAACAATACTCGAGCTTGATTCTGATTGGCGTGTATTACCGCAGGCACTTAGCCCTAAAATTAAACTGATTATAAATAGGTGTTTTAAAGTTTTAGTAAATGACATTCCCATTCTCTTTCTTAACGGAATTTAATTTGCTTCAATTAAAGCCCTGCACAGAATCGACAGGGCTTCAATTTTATTAATCTGATTGGAAAAAAGGGTTTTCTTCTGTAACCCTATCTTTGGTAAAGGGACTCATTTGAGCGTTGAATAGATGGAGCGGAAAAATGCTCGAGGTCATCTATAGAAAAGATTGATTCAGTTGATAGATTAGGCTGGTTCAAGTTTGAGCTGAAATCTTCTTCAGTTAGAACTCTTGCTTCTACAAGTATGTTCGATTCTGGTGCTGCTACCGTTTTGCAGGTTGGCCATGATCCACCATTGCAACCTCTAAGGTCTCCAGGGCTATATTTGCCATCTCCATCATTGTCTTTTTCTACAAATACGACATAAACTCCTGTGGGTACTTCTATGCTGTAAGGAAGCGATGTTCCACCTTCTTGAAAAAAATTACCCCATTCACATTTATCTATTTGATCATTGACAATGCTACATGCATAAACAACTGCACCATTTAAATCTTGACCTTGAGGAACATTTACGGTTCCTGATAACACGGTGCTGTTTGGATCTGGTTCGGGATTTGCGCCGCCTTGAATCTCAATCATTTGAATATTTATGTTGCTGACACCGGGGTTTACGATTTGGGGGTTCTGATTATCAATTGTGTAAAAACCAGCGTAATCACCGGGCTCTAGTATTTTATTGTTTAAATCAACATCTTTATCTGCGAAAATATAGTAATTTCCCTCAGCAAGATTTTCAAGAATAAATGCTGCTGACGCACCAGATTGACGAATGATGGTAATCCCGCTTTTGTCTGGACTGCAATTGTTATTCTCAATGAAGCAAGCAAAAACCTCAGTATTTTCAACATTTTTGCCCTGTGGTGCTGTGACAGTACCAGAGATAGTTCCTTGCCCTCCAGGGTTAGAGCCTCCACCAATTACTGAAAGTGAAAAATCAATATTACTCGAGCCTGATGGGACAGGGATAGGCTGAGTTCCACCTTGAGTGTAAAAGCCTTGTAGATCTGCTTGATTATCACCATTTTTGTCTTTTTGAGCAGCAACACCGTATTCACCTTCGGGTACACCATCAAATTGATAGTTTGCTTGGCTACCACTATTTGTAATTTGAGTACTGTCAAAGCATTCACTAAAATCGACCTTGCAAATAAACACTATTGCATCTTTTACGTCTTCGCCAGTTGGTACAGAAATAGTTCCTGAAATGCTGCCAGCTTCACCACTTGGGGTATCACCACTGTCGCCAGATACCAGTTGAATGTCTGCATTGTTAATTGCAAGGGGTGTGTTTATTGAATATCTTATTTCGTTTTGGTCACCATTAAATTTGGCTATATTTGCAGGTATCCCAACTTCTGTTTCATCTGCACTGAGTGCAATGATGTAATAGGGGAGTTCTTCACCAGTAGCTGGTAAGAGCATTTCGTAACTACCATCACTTCTACTAATTCCAATGTTAAAAGCTATAACATCTGCACTGTCTATCATGGCTAGAACTAGTGCGTTTGCTTCTGGTGCACCGTCACTACCTCGTACTGTGCCACTAATGTAGGCCATGCCGCCTCGCGTTGAGTTTGGGTCATAAGCGTAACCACTGTCACCAACTGCTATTTGGGCGGGTTCACTGGGGTTGCTGTATCTTATGGCTGCGTTTAAGTCAAAGGTTGGGGTTAGGGGCATAGATATTTTAGATAGATCGTCAAGTGAGTTTAGTTTGAGTAAATCCGTATCTGAAATGACGAGTGCCATTGGTATGGGTGCGCCGCCTTGGGGTTTAAAGATTTCCATGTCCATAATGCCAGCATCATTTAGCGGGGTTACGTTTACAAAGCCTGGCTGCGCTTCATCTCTGGTATCAAGTGCGTAACCAACGCCTGTTTCGTAAATGAGGGTTTCAGATACTGAAGATGCTGTTTGCCATGTAAAGTCAGCAGTTACGCTAGTTTCTATTACATCTGCATTTTCGCATTTAGGATCAAAGTCATCATCACCTGGTTGGGGGTTTTCTTCGTCGGTGGTTGGGTTTCCTGTATCCGGGTCAAAGTTAAACAAACCTGCGGGTACTACATTTTGCACTCTTAGGTTTGCATTGTTTTCATCCCAACCGAACAATGCAGGTGATTCTTCTCCATCTTCATCTTCAGTATCTAGTGTTTTTTCGCAAACCCAGCCGTTGTTAGATTCATAGCCTTGAAGTAGACCTATAGTGCCTGCTTCTTTCCAGAGATCATCTTCTATTTCTAAGGCAAAGCTACCGTCTGCTTGAATGTTTGCACTCGCTAAAACAGTGCCTTGCTTGTCAACGGCAACAACTGATTTGCTTGTTAAGCTAAATAAGGGTTTGCTATTGTCACTTTGCAAAGTTGTAATAACATTGCCTAAAACAGCTGCGTTTAACCCTCTTAGCGGTTGTTCTTCACTCGCTAAGGTACTAAAGCCATCTTGTGCTTGCAAATGTTTAAATTGATTATTGATTGACGTGACATAGCTTTCTGGTGAGACAGATAAAGAATTCAAGCCAGTTGAGCGTTGACTGGCAACACCAATACTACCCGTCAAGGTAGTTGTTCCAGAATTGACACTCGAGCTTGAGCTTCCGCAGGCTGCTAGTAGTGCTATGAGTAAAAAACTAAAGCATGTTAAAAATAGATGCTTTAGTTTTGCTTTGGATTTGGTTTGGCCGTATTTCACTTTTTCCTCCTTAGTGTGCTTTTGGTTTTGGTTAGCACGACTGAAGAAAGCATAAAAAACGACCACTTAAATTTGACTTAAATTGAGCCTAAATGCGTTTGTTTTGTGGACCGACCTATGTGTTTTAGAGTGGTATACTCGCTGCCATTATGTCTTTACTTAAGAAACCCCCTGCACTACTAGCTTTAGAAGATGGAACGGTTTATTACGGTTATGCCTTTGGGTTTAACGGTAAAACGGTTGGTGAAGTTGTTTTCAACACCGCTATGACGGGTTATCAAGAAATTTTAACTGACCCGAGTTATAACGGTCAGATTGTCACCATGACTTACCCTCATATTGGTAATTACGGTGTGAGTGTTTATGACATGGAGTCAAATAAACCTTACGCGCGTGGCTTTATAGTGCGTGAATTTAGCCGAATTGCCAGTAACCATGGTAGTAATCAAGATTTGCAAAGCTTCATGGAGCAGCACAAAGTTGTAGGGATAGAAGGTATTGACACGAGAGCCTTAACCCGCAGGTTGCGTAGTGGAGGAGTGGTCAAAGGCGTTATTGTGCATGGTAAAGCAGATGACGCACTCGAGTCTGAACTTGTTGCTGAAGCCAAGAATCACCCTGATATTGATGGTCGTGATATGACGCCTGAAGTTACTACAGAGTTGCCTTATGCTAGACCTACCTTTAAAGATAGCCCTAGGGTTGTGGTTATTGATTTTGGTATTAAACATAGCATTGTTTATAAACTCGAGCAGGCAGGTGCTGAGGTGATTGTGGTGCCGGCGCAGACAAGCCCAGCGCAGATTATGGCACTTAATCCTTATGGTTTGGTTATTTCAAATGGCCCTGGTGACCCTGATGGTCCGCGTTACGCGCATGATACGGTGTGGCAGCTTTTGGGTCTTTTGCCCACTTACGGTATTTGTTTAGGGCATCAGCTTTTAGGTTTAGCGGTGGGTGGTAAAACCTTTAAGCTTTCTCATGGGCATCATGGGGCTAATACACCCGTTAAAAACCTTATTACGGGTGAAGTTGAAATTACTTCACAAAATCATAATTACGCTATAGATATTGATAGCATTCCTAATAATCAATTTAAAGCCACGCATATTAATTTGAATGACGGAACGTTAGAAGGCATGGCACATACGCGCTATCCAGTGTTTAGTGTGCAGTATCACCCTGAAGCTAGTCCGGGTCCGCATGATGCAAGTTATTTGTTTAAACGCTTCATGGAAGAGGTCAATGCGTTTGAAGGTGCAACTGCTTTACCTGCAATGAAAGCAGATTCTGTTAGTTTGTAAAAGATAATGTTTAAAAAGAAGCTCAGGTGTTGGAAAATGTGACACTTGAGCTTCTTTTTGTTTATTTAAGCTGC
The DNA here is from genome assembly GCA_964352605.1 of uncultured bacterium. Classification (GTDB taxonomy): domain Bacteria; phylum Deinococcota; class Deinococci; order Deinococcales; family Trueperaceae; genus JAHEBB01. Next base: position 34,898 of record CAYGTA010000002.1, read on the forward strand.
ACAATAAACTATTATGAAGATACTCTCGTTATCCTTACTATTAGTTTTTGTATCGTTCAGTCAAGCTATCACACCTGTTTTGCTCTTAGATAATCAAGAAATTCTTGATAAAGCTTTAAGCCTAGGCTTAGAAACTTCAAAGACAATTGGTTTTGACACCAGCATGCAATCAGACTTCTATACTGGGGGTCCTGTTTTTGTACAAGATTTGGTGGCCATTAACCCTAATGCTTATGGGCAGCTATACTCAGAGGTTTTTCAAACGGAAGAAATAAAAATGTCTGTAAAACTTTCAAAACTTCCCAGAGAATTCTGGTCAACTGCGTTATCTGGTCAACCCGTCACTCGAGCGTCAGATTTAGCCATGAATGACCTTTTAGCTAAGTACTCAGGGTATTACGAAGTAGAGGTTTACCATGTCGAGTCAGGCTGCGCTGCGCAAGTTAGATTTTTAGCAGCTAAGCAATCTAATTGGTCAGCAGGTAACCTTTGCTCAGAAACAACAATGCTTAGTAGTTTAGATGTTCAACAAATTACGGGTCTAACTGTAGAGCCTAAACTCGTGACTTTTGAGCACACCTTAACTTCATGGGGCATGATGTGGCTTCAAGGCTCAGTTGCCGTGCAGCCCTACACAGGTGAAATCTATGTTGTTACAAATCGTTATGGAGATGTTATTAATCCTCTTACGACAGATATAGCACTCGAGTTTACGCAGAGTTACACTATCGGTAGAGATGGGCCTGTTATTAATCGTGATTTTGTGTTGCCGGTGCAGTTAAGACCTTTATCTTACTTTCAAGCTGGAAATTAAGTTTTCTTAAACCTACGAAAAAGAGTGAGCAGTTAGTTCTGCTCGCTCTTTTTTATGTATTGCGCTAAGCTCTGTTGTAAACCAGTTGCCCCATGAATGTGCCTAAGATGATGGCAGGAATGGCAAAGAAGGCTAGTTGTATGTCTGGTGTGACTAGGGGAATGAAAAATTGTGCTGAGATTAGGCCTAGCGTTAAGGCTACACCTGTTGCGATGGTTAGGTAGAAACCGTTGCTTATTTGTGAGCGTGACATCCAGAGTTGCAAGAAGTAGCCAAACATAAAGTAATAAAGTACGTTGACTATCATTGAAAAAAGTTGATTTTGGCTTGTGTCAACTGGCAACACCGCTTGAAGAACTATAAAGACAGCTACGAACATGGCAAATACGCCTGACCAGCGGCCGGGTGGGCGTTTGTTGCTGTCTCGAACTTTTTCTGCTTGTTTGGGTTTAGCTTTGGTACGATTTTGAATTCGTTGCCTGCGGCGTTCTCTTTTTAAGATTCTTTCGGCCTTTAGGCGGTCTTTAGCTAATTCTTGTTTTTTCTCAGCTTTTTCTTGCGCACGGCGCATTTCTCTATTCATACTTAGAGTCTATCAAGTTCATGTGCAGATGTGGGGGTTGTAAAGTGCTTTGTGTTTGCGAACTAATAATTATGATGCAGAATAATAGGTCGCAAACTGCATTCTTAATCTAGCTTTTTTTGGCTGCTAATACTAAGCTGAATTATAAATGTCGCACTGCTTTATAATTTCGACCTTGCC
>CAYGTA010000003.1:0-26753 GCA_964352605.1 uncultured bacterium
AAAAATAAAAAACCCTAGACTAAGCTTTAGTTTAAGGAGGAGGCGCTATGGCCACCATCATTATTGATCAAAATGCAGAATACACTTGGGAAGTAGATAATGACCTACTCAAAAAAGTACTTGACTATGTCATGCGACGCATAGACCCACGCTCAGCATTTCATGAACTCTTATTTGCTTCAAAAAACTACGGAAACCTATCATTCTATCAACTAGGTACAGAACAAAAAGACATCTTTCAAACACAGATACTCGAGTACCAAAGCCAAGAAGGCTTAAGCGAAGAAGAACAAAAAGGCGTTAAACGCCTAGTAGATATGCTCGAGTTTTCAAAGAACTTTGATTTAGAGACCGTTTAAGCCTTATGGTTTTGAAATTATTATGCTTGAAAAAGCTACTTTAAACGCTCGAGCTCTTTTTGTGCTAAACCCACTAAGTGCGTTTTAGCGGGGCTGTCACTAAAGATATCTAAAGCAGATATAGCTTGATTTGCTTCAGCAATAATTTGCGCTCGAGTTTCTTTATCTGCGCCGTGTTCTTTAACTAGCTCTATCATGCGTTCAATATCGCCTTCTTGCATGGCGTGCCGTCTGACTATCGTGCGGGCTTCTTCTACATCTGCGTCAAATAAAACTAGAATGGGGTATGTGGCTTTGCCTTCTTTTAAGTCGCCCCCCACGGGTTTACCTAAGCTAGCTTCATTACCAAGTAAATCAAGGTAATCGTCTTGCATTTGGAAGGCTCTACCGTAAGACATACCAAATTGTCTTAAGGCTTGGCGTTCTTCAGCTTTGGCGTTACCAACAATAGCTACGGCTTCAGTGGCAGCAGCTATGAGTACAGCGGTTTTTCCTTCAATGATTTTGAAGTAATTTTCAAAAGAAAAGGTTTCTAAGGTTGCCATTTGAAATTGCAGTACTTCGCCTTCACAAATCATGGCGGCCGTTTCACTCATGAGTTGCGTAAACGCAGCATTGTTAGCTTTTGCTAATAAGCCAAGCACTCGAGCGAGCAAGTAATCACCTGAGAATACACTGACTATGTTGCCGTAGCGTTTGAAGGCTGCTTCGCGACCACGGCGTGTATCTGCGTCATCAATCAGGTCATCATGCAAAAGGCTTGCTGAGTGGAGCAATTCTACAGATAAAGCGGCGTGTAAACTTAAGTTAAGAGGGACATTTAAAAGCTCAGCAGCTAAGAAAGATAGGCTTGGCCTGAGGCGTTTACCGCCTGCGGTGACTAAGTTATCACCAATAGCTTCTATAAACTCAACAGAGGATTTTAAATGAACAGCAAGTTCTTGCTCAAAGGCTTGTAAAGGGGCTTCAATAATATCGAACACAATTCGTTTAGTATAGCCTTTCCGCTATTCATTGCACCAGCGATGAATAGTGCGACCTAGCGGAGTTGAAATAAAAGCGTTACAGCAAAAGCTATTAGGTTTGCTGTAACGCTTAGTCTTATGAATGTCCTAAGACTTCATAAAGCCCAACTACTAAGTCAAGTTTCAAACTAGCTAGATAAAGAGCTACCTACTCAAACGACTTTCCGAACTTAACAACAAAGACTCGAGTTCTTGTCTTGAGGTAACTATCATGTCGCCGTGTTGCGTTAAAGCAAGTGCACTGAGTACACTTCCGCGCTGCATACCTTTTACAATGTCATTATCTAAAAAACCATCTATAACGCCAGCTGAAAATGCGTCACCGGCCCCGAGCCTGTCTACAATGTCTGCTGCTTTAGCTGCTACTTGAATGACTTCACCGTTTATAAGCGTAGAGGAGCCTCGGCTTGATTGCGTCAAAATGACATGCTGCGCATCTGATAAAGCTTTCAGCTCGCTAAGGATGCTTTCGGCAGATCCAGTAAACCCAAAAATGGTTTCAGCATCACCTTCACCACAAATCAAGATATCAACCAATTTCAAGATAGGCTCGAGTTTTTCTTTGGCGGTTTGGGCTGACCAGAGTTTACTGCGGTAATTTACGTCAAAACTAACGCTTATGTTCTTTTCTTTGGCTCTTTGGCAGGCTTCTAAAATGATGTTATAGCAGCCTTCACTTAGCGCCGCGGTTATGCCTGTTAAGTGAAGTACTTTAGCGTCTAGCAAGTAGTCCCAGTTTATATCTTTTGGGCTTAACAGGCTGACAGCTGAGTCTGCTCGGTCATAAATGACATTTATGGGTCTGGGGGCTTCGGCAAATTCTAGGTAGTAGGTGCCTATTCTGTTGTCATTCAAAATGACTTCTGAAGTGTCAATCTTGCTGGCACTTAATTCTCTTAAGACAAACTGACCAATGTCAGAATTGGGTAGTGCGCTAAGCCAAGCGCATTTTCTACCTAGTGAACTTAAGGCGGCTAGTACATTGGTTTCAGCACCACCTGCATGAACATCTAGTTGCCGTAACTTGCTTAGGCGGTAACCGGTTGGCACACTTAAACGTAGCATGCTTTCACCAAACGCTGTGACATCAAAGTTAGGCATTACGCGCAGCCTCTAATGCTTTAACCAGTACAGTTGACCTTTGTGTTAAAGCGTTTAACTCAGCTTTATCAATCGTTACATTTTTTACCAATGCGCTACCCGCCCCGTAAGCAACTGCGCCTGCCTTATGAAAATCAGCTATGGATGTGTGATTAATGCCACCTGAAGGTACAAAGTCAATATGATCTAAGGGTGCACGTAATGCTTTTAAGTAACTGGGTCCCAAAGCATCTGCCGGAAAAAGCTTAACGGTCTGACAGCCCGCTAAGAACGCATTTTGAGCTTCGGTTGCTGTAAAAATGCCGGGTACTAACAAAACGTTTTGTCTTAAAGCTTCTTGTACGGCATCTAAATCTAAGTTAGGTGCAATCAAATACTTAGCGCCTGCATCAATTGCCTTCATAACATCTTCTTTGGTTCTGACAGTGCCAGCACCCACCAGCATTTGGCTACCGAGTTCTTTTTGTACTTGAGCTATGCCTTCTAAAGCGTGGGTACTGTTAAGGGTTACTTCAACCAAAACCACGCCACCCGACAGCAAAGCTTCTGATAATTGCACAATCTCAGTGACACTAAAGCCACCTCGAATAATACTAATAAGGCCATTTTTATAAACGCTAGCTTTTACTTCCTGAATTGTCATGCTTTAGTTTAACTCAGACTGAATAGTAACGTTAAACCCAATAGCAGTTAATACTAAACTGCTTAGAAAGTATCATAAGACTGAATGGGTCAGAGCTTACTCCCCTAGGTCGGAATTATAAAGTCTTACGACATTTATAATTCAGCTTAGTATAAGTTGCCGAAAACCCTATTTCAGAGCTTCTAATAAATCTTCCCTAACAGGTGAAAAGACATCTAGTAAAAGGCTTTCCTCATGCGCAAGCACACCATGCTCGAGTCCTCCGGGAATAATGACCATTTCGCCTTCAGTGACTTCTTTTTGCTTGTCACCTAAATAGAAGGTCATGCGTCCTTTGAGTAAGCGTGATAGTTGCTCATGAGGGTGAGAATGCAAATTGCCTTTTGCACCTTTTTCAAAGCGAACTTCCATAGCCATAGTTTTGTCGCCTTTAGCTACAAGTCTGCGGGTAACGCCAGCTTCGGCTGGCTTCCAAGGTCCTGTCATTACGTACTCCTTTACGCAGCGTTGCGTATACATAGATAGCTTATATTAACCTGATTCAATTGTGTTATGAGACTTAAGGGAGTCTGAGTTTACTCGCTTAGGTTAAAGTTACAAGGTCTTAATATAAGATTAATTATTGCTACGCTTTTGCGCTGAGCTGTTAACAAGATAGCTTTTAAGTTAGCTACAGCTTAGCTTGATGTATCAAAATGGTAATTCTTGCCAAAGCGATTTTCGATAAAGTCATGAAACGCTATGTCTTCTTGTTTCACAAAACCTTGTTGCGCTAGTTTGCCGTCAACAAGTAAGTCTAGGGTGGCGCAAACAGCTGACGCGGTTGTTATTTGGATTGCGCTCCATGTTTCACCAGCTATGTCACGACTATAGATTTTTTGACTGTAGGTTTCTTGTAGTAGGCGTCCCTTTTTTGTACCACTAACACTCACATAGACCAGCACGACATCTTGCATGGTTGCAGGAATAGCGTACTCTAAAATATCTTTTAAGAGTTCAGGGCGTTCACCTAAACGTAAGTCCTGTATGAGCGCTTTCATTAGGTCTAAATGACCGGGGTAGCGAATGCTTTGGTAGTTTAGATTTTTGACTTTTCCCTCAAGTGTTTTGCTTAAAGAACCCAAGCCACCTGAGGTGTTAAAGCTTTCATAACGAATGCCATCAAGAGAAAATTCGTTTTTGTCTTCGAGGGGGCTAAGCGTGACGTGTTTACCACGCACTATAGCTTCGCAAGGGTGTAAGTATTCGTTAATTAAACCGTCTGTACTCCAAGTTAAGTTGTATTTTAAGGCGTTACTTGGGTACTTGGGTAACGCGCCTACACGTAGGTAAAGGTCACGTAACGTATCAAAAGTTTGTGTCATGTGGTGACCAATAATAGAAATGTAGCCCGGTGCAAGACCACACTGCGGAATGAAGGCACTGCCTGCTTTTTGCGCAAGCTCTAAAACGTACTGAGTGCTGTTTACATCTTCAGTTAAGTCAAGATAGTGACACCGAGCTTTAAAGGCGGCATCTGCAACGTGTTTGGTTAAAAAATAAGGTAGCGCACTAATAACCGCATAGTGCGCTGTTAAGTGACTTATAAGTTCTTCTTGCTTGCTGACATCTAACTGAAGCTTAGTGACGTTTAAGCTTGCAGGGAGTTTTTCAAATGCCTTACTAGTTTGGTCAGCGAGCGTAACATCGTAATCGTTCGTTTGCATGAGCAGTGTAGCAATAGTAATACCGATTTTACCTGCACCGAGAATAATAATTTTTTTCATGATACCTACCTAATGATTATCATAATTAAAATTTAGATATTAATTATGAATAGTAATTAAATAAGTATCATAACTTATTAATCAAATGTCAATACTAAAAATCACCTAACTAAGAAAATTAAACTTCAAAAGGATTATCTATCCAAGGGTATTTGTTCAAATCAGCATGCTCAAAAGCAATATCTTGCATAATAGGTGCAACTGCGCCCTGCGTCGCCATATAAATAATTTCAGACGCTACAGGCTCAAAACCAGCATAAAAATGTTGAATTGATTTAACAACCAAAATATCTTTTTTACTGACATCAATACCAAAATTAGTAAATACATCAGGGCTAAATACCTGAGAGCGCTTACTATTAACAATAATGTCGATACCCTTAACACTAAGCGCAACCGAATCACCACAAGCAATAATTAATGCTTCATCCTCTTGAGGCCAACGCTGCTGCATGTCAGGAATAATGCCAAGAACCGTAACTTCTAAATCAAGCGGATCACCAGATGTAAGCCCCATTTTGCCACCCAAACGAACCTTCAAGCTAGCACCCACACCCGCAGACTGAGCAAGCTGCACCACGCTAGGGTCATACATCATTCCTAACGCTACATTAGAAATATTACGCTCGAGTAATGCCTTAAGGACAAAAGTTGAGTCACTGGGTGCGCCACCCCCTGCATTATCTGCTTGGTCAGCTATAACAACAGGATGAGCGTTTGCCGCTACTGCTTTATCTAAAGCAGCATCTAGCGAATGGGGTTTAAAACTCACTGTGTCACGCATGGCAAAAAACGTTTGCCCAAAGAACTCAGCAACTTCAGCAGCTTGCTCGGAATCGTTATTGGTTATTGCCAGCATGCGAGTAGCGCAATCCTTGACATCTCCCCAAGGGAAGCAATGCGCTAAAGATAAAGATAAAATGCCATCTTTACCTTCTGCGGCCATCATTTCATCAACAAAAGAACGCATAGGCTCATGCGGTGTTAAATACATACCAATCATCTTGCAGTCAAACATCGCCATGGTTGGTTTTATCTCTTTTTTAGCAGTAGAAACAGCTAAATCAAAAAGCTCCATAGCCCTAACAGCCATATCTACATGTGGATACTCCTTATAAATAACCACAAGATCAGCCTCAGTCACAATCTGATCGGTTAAGTGACAATGCAAATCAAGCTCAACCCCAATAACAACGTCAGGACCAACCAGCTCACGCACTCGAGTGATCATGTCACCTTCACAGTCGTCGTAGCCTTCTGCGACCATAGCGCCATGCAGGGGCATAAGTACAATATCTACAGGCATGGCTGCTTTTAAATCTGCTAAAAATTCATCTCGTAATTCCTCGTAGACTGCCCGAACGGTTAAGCCTGCCGGTTGCGCAAAGGCTGAAAGGCTAAAGATGCACTCATGATTACCTTCTTCAGCTTTTTGCTTAATAGCTCTTAAAGGACCTCTGGTTATAGAGTCTTTATCACTTAAATCAGCTGCGCGTAAAATTTCAAAGTCAGCTAAGCCTGTAGGAATGGGGGAGAAGGTGTTGGTTTCAGTAACAATGCCAGCAACAAAGATTTTCATTTTTACCTTTCTATTAACCATTTTTGGCCTAAGAGTTAGTGTGATCTTAGAGGTTTGTAGCGAATCAACTGAATTTTAGTACAAATGTTTTTAGAAATCTAATTTTAAAAAAGCAAATAGCAGGAACTAAGAACATTAGTGGATGTCTTATTCCCTGCTACGCATGCTTGCCTATTTAATAATCTTTTTCGTGCGGGTCGAGTGCATCTCGCAGACCGTCACCTACAAAATTAAAGGCTAAAACCGTAATGACAATCATAATGCCGGGCAAGGTAGAAATGTGTGGAGACCGCAATAGTAATATGCGCCCGTCCGCCAACGTGCCACCCCATGTCGGTGTTGGGGGTCTAACCCCTAAGCCTAAAAAGGATAAGGCTGACTCTAAAATAATGATGCTACCAATTTGCAAAGAGGCCAAAATAATGACTGAACTCAAAATGTTAGGCACAACATGATTCCAAATAATACGGTTATCTCTTGCGCCTAGCGCTCTGGCTGCCGTAACAAAATCACGTTCACGAAGGCTCAGAACTTCAGCCCGAACCACCCTTGCATATCTAGCCCAAACAGTTGTTCCTAAAACAAGAACGGTTACAAGAAGACTTGCGTCAGGAAAGCGCTGACTCACCACCGCAGACAAAACAATCAGTAAAGCTAAAAGCGGAAAAGCCATAAGGGTATCAATAAGTAGAGATAAAAGCTCATCTACCCAGCCACCAAAATAACCAGCAATTGCGCCAACCGCAACACCAATAACAACAGCAATAGCTGTAGAAGAAATACCAACTATAAGTGCAATGCGAGAACCATAAATAAGGCGACTCAGCAAATCACGACCAATATGGTCAAACCCTAAAAGGTGACCCTCTTCAGGCCCAACGCCACGCTTACCACGAAAAATTTCATTCACAGGGTCATAAGGTGCCAAAACATTGGCAAAAATAGCCATAAGAACAAGTAAGATCACCACAACGAGTCCAACGAGCGCCATGCGGTTAGCTATAAAACGACTCCAAGCTCTCGAACGACCAGACCTACTCGAGCCTACGGTTGCTTGAACGACGGTTTTTTCTTGAGATGCTAGTGCCATGGCTTAACTAATCCTTATTCTGGGGTCAATAAGTGCGTAGAGTAAGTCTGTGAGTAGGTTTACAACCACAACAATGACAGCGAGTAGTACAACTAGTGATTGAACAACTTGGTAGTCAAGGCGAATAATTGAGTCTGTAAAGAGTCTGCCTATGCCGGGTAGTGCAAACACGGTTTCTACAATAATGGTGCCACTTAAGATAAAGGCAATTCTAAAGCCAATAACGGTTACAACAGGCAAAAGTGCATTTGATACGACGTGCCGCCAGACGATACGGCGTTGTGCTAGGCCTTTGCTGCGGGCTGTACGAATGTAGTCTTGCGGTAAGATTTCTAAAACTGCGCCACGCATAATGCGAGTAATAACTGCCATTTGTTCAGTGGCTAGCACTGTTACTGGCAAGATATAGCCTTTCCAGCTTTTTAGACCAAAGGGTGGAATGCGGCCTATGAAAGGTATATCTCCAAACCAGCGGGGTATGTACAGTGCAAACAGTACAATAAGCATGAGTGCCAGCCAAAAGTTTGGCATGGCTATGCCTAAGGCTGAGCCAACCGCTGTGCTGTAATCAACAATTGAGTTGCGCCGTAGTGCTGCCCAAATGCCAAAGGGAACAGCTACAATCATGGCAAATATAAGTGCGTAGACGTTAAGTAAAATAGTTATAGGAAGGGCTTCACGGACCATTTGAGCAACAGGTACACCGCGTCGAATAATAGATATACCTAAATCGCCACGCAATAAATTACCAGCCCATTGAAAATACTGGATATATAAAGGCTGATCTAAACCCCATTTTGCTCGAATAGCATCCATTTGTTCATCTGTGAGTTCAACTTGGCCGGTGCCTAAAAAAAGTTGTACAGGATCACCGGGCATGGCTCGCATAATGATAAATGTGATGATGCTAATAAGCACTACAACCACAAGACCCTTAAAAATACGAAAAACAATATAGTTAGACAAGGTTTGAGTGTCCTTTAAAAAATAGAAATCTGACTAGGAGCTAGACTAAAAACGTATTAGGGTTTGATTGTAAACATATAAAATGCCCAATACAATAGTCTTCAGGCTTCCTAGAGTATAAAAACTATCAAACAGGTAGTGAATAAATAGAAGCCTACTCACTACCTGTTTGAATTTAAATCTTTAAGACTTAGCTTTCTTCAATCGACCATTTACGTAAGCCGTTGTAGTAAAGGGTAAAGCCATCATTAGCGGTTTCAGGTAAACCTTTAACACGACCAGAGAAAACGTTAATCCACTCATCCCACTGTAAGAAAAGCATAGGTACTTCTTCAACCACAATTTCTTGTAATTCGTCATAATATGCTTTACGCTCATCAGGATCAGTTGTGGCAAGACCTAAGTCAATAAGCTCATCAACTCTTGCATTTTCAAATGAGTTCCAGTTTTGACCACCGTCAGAGCGTAGTGTACTTGCAGGAGAAGGATCAACTGAGCCATAAGTCCAGTTAAAAAGTGACGCTTCTACAGAACCGCTTCTCAAACCATCAAGAATAGTTGAAATAGGCGCTTCAGCTAGCTGCATATCAACACCAACATCAGCAAAGAACTGCTGAGCAAGTTCTGCTATAGGACGACGTGCTTGATCACCTGTAATCGTTGTACAAGTAAAGCTGAGCTTCATGCCGTCTTTCTCGCGAACACCATCATCACCCATGACCCAGCCAGCTTCATCAAGTAACGTCATAGCTCTTTCAGGATCAAAATCGTAACGCTTTAAGGTTGGGTCATTATCACGTGAGTAAAAGGCGAATTTAGGACCTAAGTTACTGTTGGCAACGGTGGCAGTGCCATTCCACAAGTCATCAATAATACGTTGACGATCAAGTGCATGCATAAGTGCTTGACGAACACGCTTATCACTTAACTGAGGAATTTTGTTGTTCAAAGGAATATGCTTAACGCCACCTGTTGTGGTGGAAATAACTGTGTAATTAGGATCATCTCTAAACGCTAAGCTATCTTCAACCAAAAGAGGCCAAAGTGCAGAATCAGAATCACCTGTTAAAAGTGCAATGTTACGTACAGAAGGCTCAGGTACAACCTCTTGACGAATCATGTCAATGTTGGGTCGGCCACGGAAGTAATCATCAAACGCTTCAACAAGAACGACAGAAGCAGGGTTGAAATCAACAAGTTTAAAAGGACCTGTACCAATTGGGTTTTGGCGATAAACTTCTTCGCCAACTTCTTGGTGATAGGCAGCGTTCAAGATTGGGCACTGAGCGCCATCTGTCATGAAGGAAGCATTGACAGCTTCCATGTTAATGATAACCGTGTAGTCATCTGGTGTTTCAATTGAACTTATGTTACGAAAACGATTGACAATGGTTGAAGCAACTTCAGGATCACGGTAGTAATCAATAGTGTACTTAACATCAGCTGAAGTTAATTCATCACCATTATGAAACTTAACACCTTGGACTAAGTTAAATGTATAAGTTAAGCCGTCAGCAGCAATTTCGTAAGATTCTGCGAGGTTAGGCTGAATAACAAGATCTTCGTCATCTTGAACAAGAGAATCATGAATAGCGCGAATCATGGTTGTCTGAATACTAGGACCCCAATCATCAGGGCTAAGACCAGCAACTTCTTGGTGACCCATAAGGCCAATGGTGCCACCCTGCATTTGGGCAACCGTTACACCTTGAGATGCAACCCAAAGCCCAGCACCAGCAGCAGCACTGTATTTAAGGAATTGCCTACGATCGATAGGTTGCTCGAGTGGATTACGAGATGCTTTTTTCGCCATTTTCCTAACCTCCAAGTTATGAAATGCTAAGACGATACAAAAAGAACCCTTAGGTCAAAGGGCCTCTCTTTATGCGTAACGTAAACTTCTTATTACGTTACATCAGTTTAGCATATGCAAATAGATGTTGTTTGCTGTGTTAAGTGGACAACATAAACAACGTTTTGGCTCTCAATTAATTAACAATAAACAAAGCATGAAGGTTAATTTACTATTTTGTGCATAAGAAATAACAAGGTGATAAAGATAATTTGGGCCAAATACAGTTCAGCGTGACTTAGTAAAAAACCTAATGAGCATTTACAAGGCAAGCAGCAGGATAGAATAGCTTTAGATTTTAAAGTAAATAGATTAAATTAAAATGCTCCGCTTATAAAATAAATGCCCAACGACTAGATTCTAAGGAGAAGATAGACATGCTCGAGTCAAACGAATACAAAGATAAAAACGAATACAAAGATAAAGTGGTAGTAATTACGGGTGCAGCAGGTGTGTTTGGCCGCTGGATGGCAGAAGCATTTGCCAAAGCAGGCGCTAAACTATGCCTTTCAGACATTCGCATGGATAAACTCGAGTCTCTTAAGGCTGATTTGAGTCTTGTAGATGAGCGGGTTTTACTGCATGAAACAAATTTGTGTAGTAATGAGTCTATTTTAGATTTGGTGGAGCAGACTTATGCGAAGTTTGCTAAGGCAGATATTGTTATTAATAATGCGGGGCTTTACCCTGGAGGCTTTTTGCTCGATATTGATGTTGATACTTGGGATAATATTATGGATGTCAATGTTAGAGCGCCCTTTTTGGTTTCTCGTGAGTTTGCTCGCAAAATGATCAAAGCAGGCACTCAAGGCAACATTATTAATATTGGTTCAGGTGCAGCGCGTTCTATGCGCACAACTATGGTGCCTTACTGTTTATCTAAGACAGCGCTTGACCGCTTAACCAAAGGGCTTGCTTTGGAGTTATCACCTTACAAAATAAGAGTGAACGCGGTTGAGCCGGGCTTTGCACCGGGTAGTGAAGTGAGTTTATTGCCAGATGAGCATGTTAATGCAACCGCAGGGCGCATACCGCTTGGGCGCACCTCAGCACCGCAAGATGTACCTGCTGCCATTATGTACCTTTGTTCAGAACAAGCTAGCTTTATAACAGGGGCTACCTTAAGTGTTGATGGTGGTATATCTGCAGGTAGTATGGTTGTCTACGAAGCCAAAAAAGAAGCTACCCTATGACCTACCAATGGCCAAAAGGCAAACAAAGCGCCTTTGTTTTTAGTATAGATGTTGACATAGAAGGCCCCATGTTATGGCGTACTCGCGGTCAAACCGTGACAGGTTTCGGTGAACTCGAGCAGCGCCGTTATGGTGAACGGGTTGGTTTGCATAGGCTTTTAGATTTGCAAGATGAATTTGAGCTTAAAGCTACGTATTACATTCCGTCTTATGAAGCTCAAACTTACCCTTGGATACTTCCAACACTTATAGAGCGAGGTCATGAAGTGGGCTTGCATGGTCATTATCATGAACTTGTTAATCAACTAAGTGACGCTGAAAACGCTGATATTCTAGATAAATCCATAAGCATTTTTCAAGAGCAACTTGGCTTTAAACCCAAAGGCTACCGCTCACCCGCATGGGAACTAACACTGAACTTACCTAAGCAATTACTCGAGCGGGGCATTAGTTATGATAGTTCTTTAATGGGCTTTGACCATCCTTACACGGTTAATGGTTTAACTGAATTACCTGTTCAGTGGTTAATAGATGACGCGATTTACTTTAAATTCTCAGGTGGAGGCTTAGACAAATGGCACCCAGCTTCACCAGACGCTGTTCTGCATAGTTGGATTGAAGAGTTTGAAGCGAGCTACGAATTTGGTGGCTTATTCATGCTAACCACTCACCCATGGATATCTGGTAAAGGGCAACGCATAAGAATGCTGCGTAAACTCTTAGCGCACATAAAACAAAAAGACGACGTCTGGATTGCTACTGCCCAAGAGATAGCTGACTACCACCAAAACTCGAGTAACACCTTTGACGTGCAACTCGAGCCTCTTGATACTGATTTTTAAAGGTTAAATGCAAACCATTTTATTTAGCTCTATTCGTTCACCGCACTGTTTTAAAGTGCTTATGCTACTTAATGAAAAAGCGCTACCTTATGAGCTGGTTGAAATTGACTTGCCTAGCAAAGAACAAAAAACTCAGGCCTACTTGAACCTTAACCCGCTCGGGCAAGTACCTGTCTTAAAAGATGATAAGGGTGTACATATTGACTCGCTCGTGATTATGCAATACCTAGATGAAAGCTACCCAAACCCCACTTTATTTCCTAAAGATAAAACCCAAAAACAAGAGGTTCTTAACTGGATTGAACTCTCAAGCAGCAGCATGCGAGATGTCAGCCATCATCTTTACTGGCAACTAATCGAACCCCCAGAAAGCGGTACAGACTGGCAAGAAGTCAAACGCTTAAAAGACCAAGGCTACCAACTACTAAACAAACTAGAGCAAAGCCTAAGGCAAAACCAATGGCTCTGCGGAGACTTAAGTGCAGCAGACCTAAGCGTATTCGCGTGGCTACACGGCTACAAACGCTTTCAACTACCCGAAACATGGCAAAGCTACCCTAAACTCAAGCAATGGCTAGAAACACTCGAGCAGCGCTCGAGTGTTCAAGCGTCTTACTTGCAAAAAGGAATAGCTTTTAGTGAGTATTTAGCTAATAGCGCATCTTCATAGTTATGACTGCGTTAACGTTTGTAAGACAAAGGATGCAAGAATAGTATGTTTAAGAAATTTGCTGCTTATTACCAGCCTTATAAAGGGCTTTTCTTTTTAGATTTTGCGTGTGCCGTGGTGGTGGGTTTGCTTGAATTAGGCTTTCCGCTAGCGGTGAATGTGTTTGTAGATAACCTGTTACCGGGTGAGAAGTGGTCACTTATTTTGCTTGCTACGGTCGGCTTGCTACTCATTTACGGGCTTAATACGGGCTTGCAGTATGTTGTGAATTACTGGGGGCATATGCTTGGTATTAATATTGAAACAGATATGCGTGAAAAAATCTTCTCGCACATTCAAAGTCTCTCTAATAGCTTTTTTGATAACAGTAAAACAGGGCATTTAATTGCGCATATAACCACAGATTTACAGGATATTGGCGAGTTAGCGCATCATGGCCCTGAAGATATATTTATTGCCATAATGACGCTCATTGGTGCATTTGCACTCATGCTTTATATCAATGTTCAGTTAGCCATTCTGACTTTTGTAGTCGTCCCGATTATTATTTGGGTGGCCGTTTATTTTAGTAGCAAAATGACGGTAACCTTCCGCCAAATCTATAGAGATTTAGGTCAGTTTAATGCCCGAATTGAAGATAGCATTGGGGGTATTCGAGTGGTCAAAGCCTTTGCTAACGAAGCACACGAAGAAAGCTTATTTGATAAGAACAATCAGCAGTACCGCAAAACCAAACTCAAAGCCTACAAAACAATGTCGCAGGGTCTTTCTATAAGCTATATGCTTATGCGTTTTGTGATTTTATTTGTCATGCTAGCAGGTACATGGTTTGTACTTCAAAACCAATTGACCTACGGTGAATTCATAGCCTTTTTACTCCTTACCAATGTGTTTTTTAGGCCTATTGAAAAAATTAATGCCGTCATAGAAAGTTACCCTAAAGGCATAGCTGGCTTTAAGCGTTACTTAAAGATTCTTGACACCAAACCCGAAGTAACAGAAAAACCAGATGCCATTGCGGTAGAGCATCTGCAAGGCAAGATAGAAATTGATTCTGTAAGCTTTTCTTATGACAAACAAAAACCCGTTTTGCACAATACCAGTCTGAGCATTAAGCCAAGCGAAACCGTAGCTTTTGTTGGGCCTTCAGGTGGCGGAAAAACCACCCTGTGTAGCCTCATTCCTCGCTTTTACGACGTAGATAGTGGCAGCATAAAAATTGATGGTATTGACATTCGTGATATGACCCTAAGTTCTTTAAGAAAACAAATAGGCATTGTGCAGCAAGATGTTTTTTTATTTTCAGGAAGCATTGCTGAGAATATAGCTTATGGCAACTTAGAAGCTAGCGAAGAAGCTATTTGGGAAGCTGCAAAACGCGCCCAACTAGAAACTTTTATACTAGGTCAAACAGATGGTTTACAAACCATTATTGGCGAAAGAGGCGTAAAGCTATCTGGTGGGCAAAAACAACGATTATCAATAGCGCGCATGTTTCTAAAAAACCCACCCATCTTAATTTTAGATGAAGCAACCTCAGCCCTAGATACCGCTACCGAAGTTGCCATTCAAACCGCACTTAATGACTTATCACTAGGGCGCACAACGCTTGTGATTGCTCACCGCTTAGCCACCATAAAACATGCTGACCGTATTGTTGTGGTAACTGAAGAAGGCATTAGTGAGCAAGGTAGACACCATGAACTCATGGCAGCAGGTGGTGTTTATAGTCAACTTCATAATGCTCAATTTGGCAAAAACTAAAGTATGTCTTCAAGTCTTTTTAGGCTTTACTACCGTGACATCTTCAGTTCTAAATTCACGAATTCGGGTGCGGGTAATCTTCATGACTGCCTCACAGTTTGGGTCAGGGCACATAACAAGATCATCTGTACTCATCCAATCATGCTCATGCGTCAGGCGTTGCTTTGCTGGTAAAAGTGGCAAAACAGCAGCCATAGCGTACATACTAAAGGTCTTACCTGCCGGAATGCTAAGATTCTCACCTGAAACCTCAAAGTAATCACCCAAATGATGATTACAAATAGCCTCAAGCCCCTCTTTAACCTTAACAATTTCAACTTTTAAATCATAAAGCTTAAAACTAGACATAATTTCCTAAACCTTATTAAGGTTGTACTTCATAATGCGCCCATGCTTACCTTCAACTTCACGCTCGAGTGTGTAAACATCTCCCGGAATAGCTTTTAAGTTTTGCCTGAGGGTTTCAATTTTTGTAATGTCTGCTTGCGTTAGCTCTAAGCTATCTCGTAAATTTAGGTGTTCTTGCAAGTGCTTGGTATTTCTTGCACCAACAATGCATGCACGAACGCTTGGTTGACTCAAGCAATAAGCACTGGCTACGCTAGCAATATCTGTTTGGTAACTATCTGCAATGCTTCTTAAAGTTTGTAAGAGGTCTTGAAAAGCGTCCCAACTACCCATCTCTTCAACCATAAGAATGTACTTAACCAGCGAGCGATTTTCATAAGGTTCGCTTGGTTCACTTTTACCCAGCCAAGCATCAGACAATAAGCCACCTGCCACACTGCCGTAGCACAAAAGCGCAATATCATGCTGACGCATTAACGGCTCGAGTTTTTTGGTAGCGCGTCTATCTATAACTGAGTATTGAGTTTGTATAGAAGTTATTGGAATGCCTCTATCAAGAATATCTTGAAGATGCGCAGCATCGAAGTTAGTTAAACCTATTTCCTTTAGTTTACCTTGCTGCTTGAGTTCATAAAGGCTGTCTAGCGCAGCAAGGTAATTGCCTGTTGGGTAGTGCCACCAGTGAAACTGCACCAAATCTAGGCTTTCTAAGCCTAAGCGTTCACGTGACCTATCAATAATGCCTTCGGTTTGTTCTTTTGTGAGTGAAGCCAGTGACGCCATGTCAGGCACGTACTTCGTGTGAATATGAATATCACTAGAGTTCAAACCATGCGCCTTAATAAAAGAGCCTAAAAGATTCTCAACACCCGTATAGATATCAGCACAATCAAAGCTGCGAAACCCAGCCTCGTAATACGCCTCAACAACCTTCAGGCCCTCAGTGTTATTACTATGCCCATTTGAAAGCTGCCAACCACCAATAATGACCTTATTAAGATACTCGAGCTTCATAGGGAAATCCTATCATTAATAGCAAAAAAGGGAAGCTTGTGAGGCATTATTTTTTAACCAAGCTTTGACTGCTTAGTAAATGAAGTTCAGCGTTAGTCAAAGATCTAGCTCGAGTGGATTTAGGGTTTAGGTAAGACCAAAAGTAGGCTTTCAGCTATTAAAGCAGCTGTGCTTTCATCTTTTATTTCAACGGTATTTTTTAGTTTGACCAGTATGCCTTGCTTTCGTTTCTCTGCAGAAATAAAGTCAGCATTATTTCTAATGTAACTCCCTGATTTGACAGCTGATAAGAATCTCAGTTTATCTAGCCCGTAATTAATAACGGTGGTGCCTTCAGGAAATAGTTTAAGTTCATTACTAAACTGACTTAATAACGAAAGCGTCAAAAAGCCATGCGCTATGGTTGTGCCATAGGGGCTTTCTGTAACGCAACGCTCAGAATCAAGATGAATCCACTGATGATCGTTCGTAACATTTGCAAAGGTCGTAATCATCTCTTGACTCACTTCAAACCAAGCGCTTGTACCAAGAGAATGAGGCTCGAGTGTTTCAAGCTGATGAAGGTTTAACTTTGACATGTTCTAAAGACTAGCATTTAGGGTGTTTGTGGGTTTGTTTTTGGTCATGCGGAAAACCTGAATGGCGACAACTAAGCCAATAAGAAACTTAACAATAATGTCCGTTAATATAACTTCTGTCATCCATTGAGGCGTGGCAAAGTCAGCACCCCAAAAAGCAAAAACGGTAAAGATGATGCTGTCAACAGGTACACTAAACGCGTTAGACGTGGCAACTCTTGTTAACCAACTACGGTCAATAAAACGCTGGTAAATCTCAGTGTCAGTAAGTTCAGACAGAACCAGTGCAAAGAAGCTAACCACAATAAAACGCAAAGGTGTAAATAAACGCCAAGCAGCCCCAACATTCGCGATTGCTGCAATGGCAATAGTTAAGTAAGCGTAGCGTTTACCGTAAATATGAATGCGGTCACGTTGCGTAAAAATAATGCCAAAAAAGAGCGTACCCACATTTATTTTACCTTCAATGCTAAAGGGTAACCAGTCAGGTGTATTAATAGGTACAGGAATAAAGGCATCTAAAGTGTAATTAGCCAAAATGGTACAAACCACATAAACGAGCATGGCAACCCACAAGCTCGCCTTGTCAGGAAAAAATTGCTGCATTAAGTTAGCTGTGACAAGCGCAACAAAAGGTGCTAGAAGATACAAAAAAGAAGCTTGTAGCGCCACTTGATTAGTAGGTGAAGGAATCGTAAAGCTAGTGAGCAAAAAAGCAACTATGGCAGCTACAGCAAGCCCAATCGCTGAAAAAAGATAAGCACTCGAGCGCTCAAGTTTGCTTGTAAAGGGAAAGATGAGGCCAGTAAAAAGTAAACCTAAAAAGAAGATGACTTCGCTTTGTAGTTGCTGTGGCGGTGCAGACATTTCTGCGTATTGTGAAAGGTAAAGTAATACGTAGCAGGCAATGACCGCCAAAGCTGAAACAATTGAAATGGCAATAAGGGAATTTTTTTGATTAGATAATGACATTAGTAGAAAGTCCTTTACGTGAGCTTTCGGTAGTAATGTCACCTCCTACCAGCGTGAGAGTATACCTAATTTTATAAAAAAAGAAAAGGACGAGGTTATGCACCTCGCCAAGTACCTAGATTATCTCTTCGTTACGCACTTAAGTATGCTGAAACATTGTTACAGAATTGTTACAAGTTTTTTTTATTTGAATTGTCTTGAAGCATGATTAAAAACTGGTTTGTCAAACGAAGCTCATCATGATTCAGTTGCGCCATACCTGCTTCACGTAAAGAAGTATTTAGCTTTAGTAAATCTTCGGTCATTTCAATAACTTGATTTTTTTGTTCTAAGTAGAGGGTTAATAGCTTTCCGGTTTCTAATAGTTTTGACATCCTTATAAAACAATAAAATGAGGCACTAACGGATTTCGCACATTTATCAGGGGCTTAGTCATTTCCTGATAAACAAAAACGCACCTTATGCCCCTGCTGTAACTGAGCTGCTTTTGCTAAGTCTTGTGCTACCACAATAGCTGGCTTTTCATAGCCACCCAAAGTACCCCTATCATTCAGAAGCAAAATAGGCATACCGCCAGAGGTAACTTGAATAGCGCCAATAGGTACAGCTTCAGAAATAATGCCACTACCTGCGACCGCTTCACCTTCAAACCGAATACCCATACGGTCAGCACTCGCCACAGTATAAACATTCGTAGTTAAGGTTTTTAACGCAGCTTCATTAGCCTGCGGGCCAGCCACAATGCGAAAGCTAACAAGCCCAGATGCAGATTCAAAAACATAAGGCCTAAACGAACGAGACACTCGAGCTAATCTTTTTTCAGCTTGACCAAGTACATCATTGAGCGCTAAGGGTCGACCAATAAAGCCTTTTAAATCAACCGAACTGCTACCCATAAAGCTTTTACTTTCAAAGCCACCCGCTATAGCTAAGTAACTTCTTACACCCTTATTGGTTGATTTAAACTGAAGGCTGTCACCCGCATTAACTTGAAAACTAGTAAAAAGCTCGAGTTCTTCATTATTTAAAATAGGCTGAACTGCTGTGCCTGTAACAACCAGCGTGGCAGTCGTCATAACTTCAAAAACAGGACCGGTTAAAGTCATTTCTAAAAGCGTTGCCGAAGGTGGGTTTGCTACAAGTTTGTTAGCAAGCTTTGCTAAAGGAGCATCTAATGGACCAGAACGACCTAAACCAAAGCGCCCAGCCATAAAGCGACCTTCATCAAGCATTAAATCAAGCAAGCCTGCTTTTAAAACCTTAAGCACCGCATGGTTTGGGCTTTCAGGTAAAAGCTCGAGTCTTTTGGGTTCTGCTGGAATGCTGCCTTCTGCTGCATAAAAGCGTACTTGGTCACCGGCTCTAAGCAAAAAAGCTTCTTCACGATGCGGGTCAAAAATAGGCTCTAAGGTACTGCCCAGTAAATTCCAACCCCCCGGTGTACTTAAAGGATAAATACCTGCTTGTGCCCCTGTCATAGCGACACTATGCGCAGGTACTTTAGCTCTAGGAATCGCCTTGCGAGGTACATGTAAAGCTTCTGGTACTTCAGCCATAAACGGAAAGCCTGGTGTGAAGCCCATAGCGTAAACATGATAGGTTTCAGCACTATGTTGTTTTATGACTTCAGCAATACTTAAGCCGGTTTGCGCAGCAACATCTGCAAGATCTTCACCGTTGTAAAGCACAGGAATACTTAGTTCACGTGGCTCTTGCGAAGCACCCTCATTTGCCACATTAGCTAACCAAGACCGAAGCTCTTCTTCACTCAGCTTAGTACTATCAAACTCAATATAAAGATTAGTGTAGCTTGGTAAAATATCCGTAATACCCTCAGGATAATCTGCTAGCAAAGAACCAGCTAAGGCATGCACCTTGGCATTTATGTCTTTACTAATACTGCTACCAAAACTAAGGTAAAACCCCCTCAACATAGCCTACTAGCCCTATATAAAAAGCCTGTTAGCAACAAAAGCTCAGTTCTGCTAAACACTCGAGCTTGCCTAAATGCTTCTAGGTTCAAAATGCAGTCACCTTAACCCCAGCAGCAGCAAGGGCTGACCTAACCGTTTGGGCGGTTAAGGCTGAGTTAGAGTTATCGCCATGTAAGCAAAGGGTTTGTGGGTTCAGGTTAAGCTTGCCACCATCTATAGCCTCAATTGCCTCACCTGTCGCCATAGCTACAGCCCGCTCAGCAATAAGCTCAGGTTCATTCAAAACAGCACCTGTAAGGGTTCTAGGAGCAAGCTGACCATTCGCAAGATAAGCCCTATCAGGAAAAGCCTCTGCAATGGGCTTTAAACCAACGCCTAAAGCGACCTCATGCATAATCTTCCCACCACTACCTGCTAGCAAAACCATAGGCAATGATGCGTCATAATCTGCAACTGCCTGACTTACCGCTGTAGCAACCTCAGCATCACGCATCATCATCATATAAAGAGCACCATGAGCTTTAACATGATGCATAGTTAAACCCTGCACGCTTAAAAAAGCCTGCAACGCACCTAACTGATAAAGCGTGTCAGTGTAAAGCTCATCATAAGAAGCCGCAATGTTACGCCGACCAAAGCCAGCCTTATCCATAAAGCCCGGATGCGCACCCACCGCAACACCTAAACGCTTTGCCAAAGCCACAGCGGTCTGCATACTCAAAGGGTCACTGGCATGAAAACCACAAGCCAAATTCACAGACGTTAAATGAGGAAACAAAGCCTCCTCATTAGCAACTTTCCAATGCCCAAAAGATTCACCTGCATCTGCATTAAGATCAATAGTCATAAGCTATTTTGACATAGAGCTAGCAAGATATGCGAAAACAAACATTTGGTCATTCTTTTGACAGAAGCAAAGACCCAAAAGCCCTTATGCTTAAGGCTATGAAAGCCCTTTTTATACTTTTACTCATGAGCGCAAGTCTAAGCTGTGCACAAAATTACGAACTCAAAGTATTTATGAACGAGCAAGAAATAAACTGGCAAGAAGAGAACTTAGAAAACGGCCTACTCAGCGTCAGTTTCGACCAAGGAAAACTCGAGCTTAACCTTGCTGATTGGGATACGTTTGACTACTCACATGTGTTGGCAGCGGGGTTTAGACGCACTGCTGACGGTGTTTATACCGTTTCAGCCACCATAAGGCATAACGATACGGGTTGGGATAACTACGCAGATGCCTTTGAAGTAAAAGGCGAAAACGTAAGCAATGGCTTAAGGGTACTGCTTCATCCGCATGAAAATGAGCAACCTTTTACCAGAAGTCAATCAAACGTAGCTGCAACAGGTTGGGTGTGGGTTGAAGCCAAAGACAATGTAGAAGGATTAGGCGGTAGCCGAATCTTCCTAGATTTAGATACTTTTAAAGATGAAAACCTTAGACTTAGCTACGAACTGCAGCTTAAATAACTCAAATTAAAGCTGAGTTAAGAAAACAAACTAAGATAATACGAACTTAAATTCATAGGCTCAAACACCCCTGCCCTGATTTGAGAAACCACAAACTCAGCCTCACGCCAAGCAGCCGAAAACTGCTCCTGACTTACACTGCCAAGCTCGAGTGCTTCTTTTAAGTCATCCTGATCAATAACCTCTACGTCTTTAGTTGACAAGGCAATGACATCTAAATACATATCTTTATAAACAGGAAACCCTGCGGGGTCAGGTGACCAACCATCAATAATGTCGACATAATACTGCTGAGCCTCTAAAGCCTCATTAC
The DNA here is from genome assembly GCA_964352605.1 of uncultured bacterium. Classification (GTDB taxonomy): domain Bacteria; phylum Deinococcota; class Deinococci; order Deinococcales; family Trueperaceae; genus JAHEBB01. The sequence continues at coordinate 21,480 of CAYGTA010000003.1, forward strand.
AGTGAACCGTCAAGATATGCTTAGCATTTTGTTTACAAATATAAAGCCAAACAAACCCTGTATCCATAATGCAAATTTGCTTATTGCAACTACTCACAACAAGGGGTGCAGTAACCTCTAAAGCGCGCACAAAAACCAAACTCATATCAGCTACTTGAAGCACTCGAGTTTCTAGTTTGGGTACACGCTGCCAGTTTTTACGATTTGTACTTTTTAGTTTCACTTAAAGTATTAATCAAGTAAATCTTCAAATTCATTTAAAAGCTCTTCAGCAGCTTCGGTACTTCTAACCACAACCATAATGGTGTTTTGCCCTGCAACCGTGCCTACAATTTCATCTCGGTCGAGCTTGTCAATAACATAAGAAATGCCGCTAGCATGACCTTCATCTGTAGATATGACAATGATGTTTTCACCACTATCAACATCTCTGACAAAAAGTTTAAATCTTTGTGCTAGTTCACCCATAACGTCTTGCTGTGCTGAGAGTGGGGTAGAGCGGTAACGGTGTTGACCTTCACCAGCAGGTATGCGTACCAAGCGTAGTTCGTTTACATCTCGACTAATGGTTGCTTGGGTAACTTTAATACCGCGATTATGCAAATGTTCTGCGAGTTCAAATTGGGTTGATATAAATTCGTTCTCAACAAGTTCTTCAATGAGGCGCTGGCGGTATTCTTTACTAGGCATAATGAGTTCCTTAGGTACTTAACTATAGCTTCTTTAAACGCTTTAACGTTTGTATGGTATTCATTATAACCAGTATGTTTATGCATTTTGTACGCGGTTCAACAAAAAGCTTTTAAGCTCGAGTGTTTTTCTTAGTACTAGCGTCTTGAGTATTACTCAGCTAATAAAGCTACTCTGCTATAACTCAGGGTATGGCTATTAAACAAACAACCGTTCATCATATTGCAGGTAAACGCTTCTTGGGTGAAACCCCCGATTCTCAGCGTGTCGTTATTGATGGTGAAACGCACGCTAAAGCAGGCATGAACCCTATGGAACTTGTTCTTAACGCAGTGGGGGCTTGTGCTGCTTTTGATATTGTTGAGATGATTAAGAAGCGCAAACTTGACATTGTCGCGTACCGCGTGGAGCTTGAAGGCGAACGCTTTGACGGTACACCTGCGTACTACACAAAGATTCATAATAAGCATATTTTTAATGTACCGGGCTTAAATGCCAAAACAGCTGATAGGTTTGTTGATTTGGCTGTAAATAAGTATTGCTCAGTAGGAAGCAGCTTAAAAGCTGAAATGACTTATGAAGTTATTTTAGAGCATGAAGAGAGCAGTAGCGAGTAGTTAGGGGTCAGTATAGTTTTAAAGCATTACCGTTATCTTTAATGCGTTTGCTTATGCTTTTACTAATGGCATCTACTGCTGGTTTACGAACAAAATCTAATTTCAACAAGGCAGCCAAGCGCACACCATAAACAATGCCTAGCGGCTCAAACACACCCGTACCCGGAAAGTAATCTGTAGATAAAGCCATAAGTTCATAAACATCATTTTGCTTATAAGGCAAGCGAACGTAGTTGCCGCTACCCTGAAGGTGATAATAACCCTCATAGCCATCAATAAGCACTTTCATGACCGTAAGTAAGCAAGGCTCATGCTGCTGATAAAACGCTTCTAAATACGCACCCAAAAGCTCACTATCAGCATCCTCAGTAACGACCTCTTCAATGTCATAACCTTCAACATGAAGCAGTGTCCAGTCATTCCAGAAGTAAGCAGCAATGCTCTCAGCCACCAAAGACGGATGCAACTGCCTATCAAAAGCAAGTTCCTCTAAAGTAACTTTAGTTCTTTTAGCATCAGACTTACACGTCAAACCAGAACTCGAGCTTTCGTAGAGTTCGGGCACAAAGGTGTTAGCTAGATTAAGCACATAAGCCCAGGCTTCGTGTGATTCAGCTGTAAAGCTTGGGCTTTCAGCCATGCTTGTACTTAGACTTAGGCATGCGAGAAAGATGCATAAGATGCGCATGCTTACTAGCGTATCGTGCTTTTGGGATTTAGCCAAGTACTTTTGCGCTTTGTAAGTTCACGATTTCTTTAGAGTTAGCCTTTGCACTAAATGCCTTTGTAGCTAATTTAGACAGAATAAGAAAGGCTATATAAAGGCTGTGCACTACTAACACTTAAGTCAAGAATTGCTTAGTAAAGCCTATAAAGTCATAGACATCTTTAAAGTTACTAGCTATACCTAAAGATACTCTAACGGCACCTGAATTTTTGCCATCAATACAGAGTTTTAAATCGTCTATTGTTAAACGGTTCGTGGGTTGCGCAAAACAGCTACTCAACTCACTTTCTGTAATACCAAAAGCACTTTCACCCGTACCAGGGTTGCAAAAGCAACCCGTTCTTAAAGAAATATTATCTTGATTAGCCTTGGCTTCAACAGTATGGTGGTCAATCAGAACATCATCTTGCGTGTAAAAATTCATAGTGAAGGTAGCACCACGACCCTGCATACTGCAAGGCCCATAAAGCTTAATGAGAGGCGCACCATTACTATGCTTTAAGGTCATGAGCTCCTTAACTAACCAGTCACCCAGCCACGCAACATGACGCTGAATATTCTTAGTACCCACTTCTTCTAAATGCTTTAAACCCATGCTAATAGCAGGAATATTTAGGTAATTCACCGTGCCATCTTCAAACCCCTCAGCTCCATCAGCCAAGTAATGCGTTTGCCCTTGCACACTCGCTAAGGTAATCGTACCTCCAGCAAACCACGGTCTTTTAAGCTTCTTAAGTGCATCTTTACGTGCTAACAAACAGCCCAAGCCAGTCGGGTAACCAAACATTTTGTAAAACGAAATGCCCACGTAATCAGCAGGCGTTTTACTTAAATCAAGCGGATTTGTAGGCACATAAGCAGCCGCATCAAGAAAAACATCCCAGCCATGCTCATGAGCCTTATCAATATACCTAAGTGGATGCTTAACGCCCGAAAAATTACTCTGCGCAGGAAATGCAAACAACTTACAGTTAGAAGCCTCACTAGACGAAAGCAAACGATTCAACTCAGCTTCATTTAAGTTTAAATCAGGTAACTCTAACGGTACATAATCAAGCTTAGCGCCCTTAGCTTTAGCGTACTCACGAATACCCAAAACCGAATTATGATTATCAAACGAAAGTAAATAATGACTCTTCGGGCAAAACGGATACGACTCAGCAACAAGCTTAAGCGCACCACTCGCATTTTGCGTAAACACAACCTCATAGTCACTAGAACTCGTACCAAAATACTTTAAAATATCTTCACGACACTGCTCAACTAACGTTGTTGCAGCACTCGAGCTTGGGTTGAGTGAATGCGGATTCCCAAAAACTTGTTCTTTTAAAAGCTTATGGTGGTCATCTAGCTGCTTTTCAGCGTAAAGCCCACCCCCTGTGTAATCAAGGTAAACATGGTTACCTGCATCTAAACGACTGTATTCTTTTTGACGTAACGCTTCAAACCATGCAGCGTCAGGGTAGCTTGCTTGAAAAGCCTCATACGTTTTTTGGAAGTCAGATGATAGGTCAGCCTTTATCATCTAGACAGTGTACCTAAAGAAGCAAAGTGAAATGGTGACTTTATACCTTTGTACTTGAAGCTTTAAACGTTACTTAAGTCTTTAAAAGCAAGATTATCTCTATGAATTACTTCATCATAATCTTTATAACCAAGTATGCCTGCTATATCATGTGTGTGTTTACCCATGATTTGCCTTAAAGCATCACTACCATAATTACTTAAACCTCTAGCGACAAGCCTGTCTTGAAACAAAACTGCAATAGCATCGCCAAATTGAAAGCTATCCTTTATACCTGTAATGCCTTTAGGTAGTAAGCTTTTACCTCTTTTGAGGGCTTCAAAGGCACCTTTATCAATCACAATGCTGCCTTTAGTGGGCTGCTGCGCTAACCATGCTTTTCTTGCTGGCGGTTGTGCACCAGCAAGAAAGCGTGTACCCCAGACATCGCCTTGAGCTAAAGCTTCAAGACCAGCACCTCCACCCCCCATAATGAGTGTTTCAATACCAGCTTCAGTTGCAATTTTAGCTGCACGTAACTTGGTGACCATGCCACCCGTACCACGACTCGAGCCTGCGTTGCCTGCCATGCTTTCTACATCTTTTATGTTGCTTACGGTGTCTATGCGTTTGGCGTTTGGGTTGCTTCGGGGGTCACTATCATAAAGACCATTTACATCTGTCAAGATAATAAGTGCATCTGCGTTTATTAAGTAAGCTGTGTAGGCAGAGAGGGTGTCGTTATCACCTACTTTTATTTCGGCAGTTGCGACACTATCATTTTCATTAATAATAGGGATTGCACCCAGTTTAAGGCTAGCTTCGAGTGCATTTTTGGCGTTTACATAGCGTTCTCTATCTTGAATGTCTGAAGCTGTTAAAAGAATTTGCGCTATAGGTAAAGGCGCTAAGGCTTGCGCCCAGTCGAGCATGAGTAGCGTTTGACCTACCGCAGCGGCAGCCTGCTTATCTGGCAAGGTAAGAGGCAAATTAAGCCCTAAACGCTCACGACCCGCAGCGCCAGCACCTGAACTTACCAGCACAATTTTGCAGTTAAGCTTATCAGCTAGAACCTGCGCACCCCTAGCAAGCGCCCACATTTTAGGTGGAAAAATACGACCTGAATCATCAGTAATGCTACTGGTTCCTACCTTAATAACCACACGCTGCCAAGCTTTAGTCACGGTACGCCTCAGGTATAGCTTCCTTTAAAACAAACAAAACTTCCCCCTCAAACTTCGCTTTATTGGCACGCTCGAGTTGCTTTAGGGTGGCTTGTACTTTGCCTTGTATTTGCCTTAGGAATACGGTGTCCCAGTCTGCTTCGCCAGCGCGGTTTAGTTTCAGAAATTCTCTATGAAAGCTTGGTAGGTCATCTAAGCCAACACTTAACTCTAAACCTTGCCAGTCAATCCAGTCAGTCATGCTGCTAAGCCTAACGCTTAATGAAGCTAAAAAAAAGTGCCCGCATAACGCGGGCGAGGGTGAGTGATATATGCAGATATGCTTTTATGATAATTGATTCATGTCATCGTAGTATCAAGTTGGGAGCTGTTTTTTGCATGTACCCTCATTTGCTAAGTTTGCCTTTTAAAGAATGTCATACTATTACTTTAAAGAAATGAGGTTGATTGTGGCAGCATTTAATGTAGGCATTATTGGTGCAGGTAACATTAGTGGAGCTTATTTAAAGGGTTCAGCTATTTTTCCTATTTTGAATATTTCAGCAATTGCTG
>CAYGTA010000003.1:26853-33354 GCA_964352605.1 uncultured bacterium
GCTTATTTAAAGGGTTCAGCTATTTTTCCTATTTTGAATATTTCAGCAATTGCTGATCTTGACTTGGCTAGAGCGCAAGCGCAAGCGAGTGAGTTTGGCATTAAGGCCATGACGCCGGATGAACTTATAGCGGATGCGAGTATAGATATTGTTGTGAACATTACGCCGCCTAAGGTTCATGCTGCGGTTATTACGCAGGCACTTAATGCGGGTAAGCATGTTTACAGTGAGAAGCCTTTGGCGACTGATTTTGAGAGCGCAAAGAAGCTTGTAGCGTTAGCTAAAGAAAAAGGTCTTTATTTGGGCTGTGCACCTGATACGTTTTTGGGGGGTGGTTTGCAGACTTGCCGTAAAGCTATTGATGATGGGCTTATTGGTGAGGTTGTTGCAGCTCAGGGGTTTTTTATGGTGGGGGGGCCTGAAAGTTGGCATCCGAATCCTGTGTTTTTTTATGAAAAAGGTGCTGGGCCTATGCTTGATATTGGGCCTTATTTGGTGACCAGCCTTATTCACTTAATTGGGGGTATTAAGAGTGTTACGGGTTTAGCGCAAACCAGTTTTGCTGAGCGTACGGTAACGGCTAAAGAGAACTATGGTAAGAAAATTGCTGTTGAGGTACCTACGCATGTGACGGGGTTACTGACCTTTAGTGACACGGTGAGTGCCAGTATTACGGCTAGTTTTGATGTGCAAGCAACCAATTACCAGTACATGGAAGTTTATGGTAGCAAGGCAACGCTAAGTGTTCCTGATCCTAATAATTTTGCTGGTCCTGTAAGAATTAAGCATCGTGGTGATGAGGATTGGCAAACCCTAGATATTGACTTTGATTACACAGATAATCAGCGGGGTTTAGGTGTTGCAGATATGGCGCATGCTATTCGTTCAGGTCGTAAAGCAAGAGCGAGTGGTGAGCAGGCCCTTCACGCGCTTGAAGTCATGGAAAAAATATTACTTGCCTCAGAAGCCAAAGCGTATCTTGATTTAGAAACCTACGTTGAGCGCCCTGCGGCCTTTCCTAGGGGCATGAAAAAAGGAGAACTTGATGACTAACGTTGCTGTTCAGCTTTACAGTTTAAGAAATTATGGCACGATTGAAGAAATCTTAAAGGCCGTGTCAGAGGCAGGCTACCGTGTTGTAGAAACTGTTGGAACACATAATCTTAGTAAAGAAGACATGAAAGCTTTACTAGATAAATATCAGTTAGATGTATGCTCGAGTCATGTTGCACTGAGTGAGTTAACTGATAATTTGGCGCATCAAATTGAGTTTAATAAGTTTATTGGTAATGACACGCTTGTTATTCCTTATATTGCGGCAGAAGATCGTCCTACAAGCGCTGAAGGATGGCGTGCTTTAGGTGCAAGTTTTGCTGAAATTGCCAAAAAAGCCAAAGCGCAAGGCATGAATCTCTTGTATCACAATCATGATTTTGAAATGCAAGCTTTTGAAGGTAAAACGGCTTTAGAGCATCTTTACGAAGGGGCTGGCTTAACACATTTACAGCTCGAGCTTGATTTAGCTTGGGTGCTTAAGGGTTCTAAAGATCCTTTGGTATTTTTAAGTCAGTATGCTGGAAATTGCCCTAGGGTGCATGTTAAAGATCTTGCGCCGGCAGGTGAAAATCTTGATCAAGATGGCTGGGCTGACGTGGGTTTTGGTACGATTGATTGGACTAAGATTCTGCCTGCAGCTAAGCAGGCAGGGGCTGCTTATTTTATTGTTGAGCATGATAACCCTAAAGACCCTGTTCAAACGATTACGCGGAGTTTTGAGTACTTAAAAACACAGCTTTAGCAAAGCATTGAATTTGGTTTTTTGTGGGATGTGCGCGCTGCACGTCCCATTTTTTTTTAGCACGATAAACTTAGCTATCAACTTTCTGGTAAGGGAGTTCAAGGGACTTTATCATGCTTTCAATGCGCATCATCCTAAGACTTTTAATTTACGCTTTACTTCTTTTAACGTTCTTTTTGGGTGTGCCTCATGTGCATTATGCGTCTGCTTTGATGATTGCTGTGCTGATTAGGCATAAAGATGAGCCTAAAGGCATTTTTGGCCCTATTAATAGTTCGCCAATTCGTTTGCCTGACATTAAAAAAGGTGTTTAAGCAGGGTAGCCTGTAATGTCTTTAATAGCTTCATAAAGAGGCTGAACCTTTTTATATAGAGGTTTGTAAACTTGCTCATAAAGCTCTTTGTAAAGCAGATGATTTTGCTGATTAGGCTCAAAGACATCCCCTACACGCGTCATGTTTTTAATAGCAGCTTCAAAAGAATCATAAAAGCCTAAACCCACACTACAATCGATAGCTGCACCCAAGCCAGACGCTTCATATAAGCTTGGTCTTGAAGCGCTTAAACCAAACACATCAGCCGTAAGTTGCATAGCGCCGTTACTCTGCGAACCACCACCTGCAACACGTAATTCAGTGACGGTTACCTTGCTTCGTTTTTGCATACGTTCAGCCCCCTCAAGTAAGGCATAAGCAATACCTTCTAGCATGGCTCTATACATATGCGCTCGAGTGTGCACATCTCCAAAGCCAATCATGGCACCTTTGGCCTCAGGACCTGGGTTTTTAAGGCCGGGTGACCAGTAAGGTTGAACGATTAGCCCCATGGAGCCAGCAGGCACAGTTGTAATGAGTTCATCAAAAAGAGCTTCTGTGCTTACCAGTAGGTCTTTTGCGCGTTCTTGCTCAAGATGCCCAAATTCTTGTTTAAACCAGTTGACCATCCAGTAACCTCGAAATACTTGGGTTTCTAAACTGTAGTGATTAGGTACTGCTGAAGGGTAAGGTGGCAAAAAAGGAATGGCTTCAAGATAGCGTTTCTGAGTTATGTTTAAGGTAGCGGTTGTGCCGTAACTAATGCACGCAATATTTGCGGCTAAAGCACCTGCGCCAATGACTTCACAGGCTTTATCTGAAGCTGCTGCGATCACCTTAAGTCCTGCCCTTAAGCCCATTTCTTTTGCAGCTTCAGTGCATAATTCACCTAATTGTTCAGCAGGGTTTACTAATTTGGGTAAATGACGCGGTTCAATATGCTTTAAAACCTGCCACTTCCAATCCCAAGCTTTAGCCCAACTTAGCGCTTTATAATCAAACGGAATATAAGCAACTTGAGAACCCACCGAATCAACAAATTCAGCACATAACTTGTAACTAATGTAACCAGAAAGTAACAAAAACTTATGTGTGTTTTGCCAAACATTAGCTTCATGTTTAGCAAGCCAATTGATTTCAGCTTCAGCCTGAAAATAAGCAATGGTCTTACGCATGTTAATAGCCCGAAACGCTAAACCCCAAAGACCCCCAACAGGCGTTAAACCCGTTGTGCGACGCTGATCTAGCCACGTAATGGCCGGTCGTAAAGGTTTACCTTGCTTATCAACATTAACAACCGTACCGCGCTGTGTGGTTACACTAAGCCCAGCAATAGCCTGCGGCTTCACAAACCCACGCTGCCACAACATCTGACAAGCTTCACAAATGCTACGCCAATAAAGATCAGCATCTTGCTCAGCCCAGCCCGCCTGCCTCGAAAAATAAGGCTCAATAAATACCTGTGCTTTATCAAGCAAAGTACCAGACGCAGTAAAGACAAGCGCCCGCACACTCTGCGTACCCACATCAATAGCTAATAACAAATCTGCCGACAAGATAAACCAAGTTTACCTTGATATAGCCAAGCACAGCTAAAATGCTTAAAAAGGGTAGAGGCGAATGATCTGCCGCTACCCGATTAAGCTCAAAGGTTTACAAAAAAGCTCGAGTTTTGAGTTCTTGTAAAACGTCAGAAGCATTTTTAGTTAGGCCATGTTTCTTGAAGGTTTTACAAAGCGAGTTTACATCTCGTTCTAATAGCATGAATGCGTTTGGGTTTTCTTTTATATCTAGGGTTTGTGGAAAGTCAATCACAATGATCTTGTCTTGCCACCAAAGTAAATTATAAGTTGAGTAATCGCCATGTACTTTACCCAAAATAGCTAAGCGAATTAATATGTCTACGCTTTGCTGCCAAGCTGATTCGGCTTGCGCATTTGATAAGCGGCATTCAGATAAACGAGGGGCTGCTTGGCTTTCATCACCAATAAATTCCATGAGCACAACCCGACCTGCATCAATCATGTCTCCTTGGTCAGGACCAACAAGGGGTTTGGGTACAGGTAAACCTGCCTGCCATAATTCCCAGAGTTGCACATATTCATGAAAAACCCAGAGGGCTTGCTGCGCATTTATGCCATTTAAAGAACGCTGATCAATTGCTTTTTGAATGCGCTCATCACCAATAAAGCGACCTGCTCTGTAGACCCCATCATTTTTAAAAGACCGCACCAGCATGTCACTATAAATCTTGCAAGCCATAAGGCCACTAGGCCCAACTGCTAAGTAAACAGTGGCTTCTTTACCACTTTTCAAGTCACCTAAAATATCTGTTATGACACCTCGCTCAAACAGTCTTTGCAATGCTGGTTCAGCAAAAACATCAGCTGTATTTTGACTGTCATACAGTTCTTTGACAGAGCGTTTAGCAGTTAATTTCTTACTGTCTTTTTGCTTATAAAAGCGTTCTTCGGTTTCGTAATATTCGTCTTTGTGGTACTTCAAGCTGTCCTCCATGAAAAAAGCTAATACATTTACGACTTATTAAAAAAACAAAAATAGGCATAGTTAACCTCCTATAGGTCAAAGTACATCAGCCAAGACATAGCTCATGAAAAATAAGAACGATAAAACATCGCTCAAAACGAATTTAAAATGGGTTTATCTACCAAGCACTACTGCGTTTAGGCAGTAGCTACAAAGGTAGGTTGACTTAAGAATAGGTTCATAAGTATCACCTCCTGTCAGATGACCTCAGTATGTAACGTTAAGAAAGCTACTGTCAAGCAATAAATATAGCAGTTTTCAGCTTAAACACAGCATCGACTTAGCGCATCCGTTTTTACTCAGCTAGTTCGGCATTTAAAACTAGCTAAGCGTTTTAAATGAAAAAGGCTATAAGAGGCAGAAAGTGAAGCGTGACAATAGAACTATAGACCGAAGCCTTACGCTACGAGTATCTGGGGTTGCTCAAAAGAGTTGCAAAAGAACTAATACTAAACTGATTTAATCGTGTCATAAGACTGAGTGAGTCAGAGCGTACTCCCCAAAGCTGTCTCGACTGCGTCGGCAAGGTAGGAATTATAAAGCAGTGCGACATTTATAATTCAGCTTAGTATAAGTTGCTTACAAGGCGCATAAAATAAAAAACTCCGTCTTGTTTGACGGAGTTTTTACGTGTTGTGCTTAACTAAAGACCTTTAGCCACGCATTTTACTGATTTCTTCACGTGAAGCACCAACACTCTCACCAGCACTTACTATTCCTTCCCAAGCAGCTTCAGCTAAAGGAACACCTTGGCTTTTACGTTCTTGACGAGTGGCTTTTTCAGGCTCACCAGCAATTTTAACAGGGCCTGTTTGTGCTTGCGCTGGTGTTGACTTAAGATAAGCCACAATACTGTCAATCTCATGCTTAAACCATGTCATATCAACAAGATGCTGCGGGTCTAAAAGTAAAGTCGTCATGTTATTCACAATGCCACCTAAGCGAGGTTTTTCAGGCTGAATAGTGCCACCGCCACTCAAACCACCCGCTAAGAGTTCACACATAAGCGCAAGACCTGTACCTTTATAATCACCAAACGGTAACAAAGCGCCCATAGGTTCTTTAAACAAGACACTACCATCGTTAGTAGGTTCACCATTCGCATCAATCACAGAACCATCAGGCGTAGGTACACCCTTATTCATCGCAACTCGAGCTTTTCCTAGCGCAATTTTGCTGGTTGCCATATCTAGCAAGATGGGGTCGGTATTTTGAGTACCGGGCATGGCTATGCATATGGGGTTGGTTACGAAGCGAGCTTTGGTTCCGCCGTAGGGTGCAACGGTGGGTTCATGGTCTGTGACATTGACAAAATGAATAGATATGAGCTCTTCAGCTATGCTCTGCTCACCGTAAGTACCTATGCGCCCAATATGATGGGCATCTTTTAGAGTCATGAGTACAAGGCCTATTTCTTTGCAGCGGGCAATAGCTTGCTCCATGGCTTCTTTAGCTTGTACTTGCCCGTAGCCTCTATCGCCATCAAACATCATGATGCTGCCACTGTCTTTTATAAGTTTGACATGCTGATTGGCTTTTAAGCGCTTGGCTTTAAGACTTGCCATGTAGTTAGGGATAAGCCCAACCCCGTGAGAGTCATGACCTGCTAAGTTGGCTCTTACCAAGTGATCTGTTACAATTTGCGCTTCGCTAAGGTTACTACCTGAACTTTCTAAGATGTAACTGATGACGTTTCTTAAGTTTGATTCTGGAATTGAAATCATGACTTGCTCCTTATTTGATTTGTTTAGTTTACCTGTTTTTAGCAATGCTTCGCTCTTGATTCTTTTAGCATTTCCACGAATGGTTGCACCATCAGACCATTCGTGCGACCTGGGGGAG
>CAYGTA010000004.1:0-32268 GCA_964352605.1 uncultured bacterium
TGATTTGCTAGGTCTATACTTTCTCGTGTGTTTAATGCGCCTATTTGTACGACTATGGGAATGCGCTTGTTGATAGTTGAAATCATTGTTGTCGTGTGTTCTTTACGTTCGGCTGTGCTTAGCAGAGCTGATTCGCCTGTTGTACCGTTTATAAAGAGTGCACCAACATGGTGATTTACAAAGAAATTGGCAAGTTCATCGGTAGCATCAAGATTTAATTTTTCTCCCGTGCTACTCATTGGGGTGAGGGTTGGAACTATAACACCACTTAAACGCATATATTGCCTTCTCCTATGAGCTCTATGTGACTTAAAGTGTTCTGTATTAGAGAACGCCGTTCTAAAATTGGTTTGGTGTAGTATTTAACAAAACAAGTAAAAAGTCAAGTCTAGATTTGCAAAGCTTTCCTTATTACCTGCAAAGCAATCCAAATAGAAAGTCCAAGAAAACTATGGTGTCCAAACAAGAAAAAAACCCCAACCCTATAAACAAATCACTCAATCGAGCCCTCCAAGTCTTAAACTGCTTTAGTGAAGAAAAACCAGAATGGGGCGTCAGCGATATAAGTCGCCATTTGGGTATAAGTAAAAGTAGTGTGAGCACAATCTTGACCACATTGGCGGCAGAAGATCTTGTTCAGCAATCACCAACAAGTAAACGCTACCAACTAGGACTAGGGTGTTTAGCACTAGGGTTTTTATCCTCTACCAGAATACGCCTAAGAGATTTAGCGTTTCCCTACCTTGAAGAACTCCTAAAAGGCAATAGAATAGTCTATTTAGCCATCCCCTACCAAAACGAAGTCATATATATCGAAGCTCTTTATCCACCAAGGCGGAACATTAATTATTCAGCTATTGGCAGACGAGCACCCATGAACTGCACAGGCATAGGAAAAGCAATGCTTGCATTTATGGATGAAATAACTATAGAAGAAGCCTTAAACCAATCATTGCGGGGATACACACCTTTTAGCATTACAAGTAGACAAGAGCTGCAAAAAGAACTCGAGTGTACGCGGGTACGAGGATACGCCCTTGACCGCCAAGAACGTGAAGTAGGCATTCAGTGTGTCGCTGCACCGATTAGATTAAATAATGGAACTGTCATCGCTGGGATAAGTGTGAGTGGTTCAAGCCATGAAATAACTAATGAACTGTTTCCTGAAATTGCAAATGAAGTTACTGAAGCAGCAAGAAATATATCTCGAAAGATTTCATTATCAGGTCATATGACTGGTTATTAGAATTGTCAATAGAAATTTAATCCCGGTACTCTTTTCGCCTAAATGAATCTACATCTACTCGAGGCATTAGATTACCTAAATAAAACTAAACTTGAAAAGGTTGTCAGTGAGAATCGAATTTCGCTCAGTGAGTCACAGCTGATTAATAAAATCCTTCTTCATGCCTTTAAGCTTAGGGAAAAGCAATACAAACTGATTTGATGAATGCCCCTTAGACTTCAAAAGAAATCAATGCTCCGCTCAGGTCAACCCAATTAGGTCTCTTGCTGACTAGTGAAGACTGAAAGTTTATCTAGACTGGACGTTTTTTTCGTTTGATAATTCTATTAACAACACGGCTTATAACAAAGCCAAGCAACGTGCCGCCTACGGTAGAGTAAAGGAAGAACCTAATGTCATCGTAAAGAAGAATGCGAATGAGACGATTTATCGTTCGGACCAGCACTGATGGAGGCGCAACATTCATAATCACTGCATCTATTGAGAAGACAGATCCTGCCTCTGTACACCAAGCAAAGCTCAGGATTCGTGCATTCTCAATTGTCAATACGTCATTGGTGACTAAGGATTGGGTACGTTGGTCTGATTTTGTGAGAACACCTGTGCGTGTCCGATGGTTCATTTTCTTTGCATCGATCAGTAATTGAAGAGTCACAATGGGGTAAGAGCCACCAGGTGCTCGTCTTGGTGGACTTACATGGTATCCAAGAATGGCAGTAGGTTCCTCCTTGGATAAAGATGAAAGAGAATCGTTAATAGCCAAGAATGCAGTATCAGTTGGAGCCTATACAGTCTTATCAGCTAGTTTAGTATCAGCAAGTATAGAGAAACCTTCAGGATCATACTGATTAAACAGGTTTTAAAATGTGTTGTGTTCTTGAGTTGCCTGCAGAACATTAACAACGCTAAGTCCGATGCCTTCATTCTCACAGATAAATTTGTACTCGCTGTTTAGCTGCTCTCCTTCTACATTATTTGCCATGTCAGTATTTTGTGCAAAACCTGCCCGTGGTGACAGCAGAATAAATTCTAAAATCGTTAAGCCAAGGGCTATGGCGACTGTCATTTTTTGATTGAAGGACTTTTTTTCATTTATAAATTCATCTCTCTTTATTTACTTTGTTATATTTTTGGTATTCTAAATATGAGTTTTGAGAATCGCGAACCCCGATTATTTTGTGCTAATCGACATTTTCAATAAACGTCATCTAATTCAGTGGTTTATAAGATTTGTGTTAAAAACCACTAGCCTATAATCGACCTCGATTGAGCTATGCACCCCTTACTTTCTACTAGGATGGTGAAAAACCTCAACTTTCGAGTTGGGTTTAATTGGGTCTAGAGATGTTCTGTTAACCCTTCTAAGTGAGTTAAAGCTCGATTGTCTAAGTATTTTGAGTCACTTAGGCGCTTGCCTAAATTATGATGCCTTGCTAGTGTTTTTAACGCTGTTTGGGTGGGAATGTCCATTAAGCCATTTATTTCACCCTCGTAATAACCAAGCTGAATCATTACATTTTGAAGTCGTTTTACAGAAGCCTCATTAATAGCTAGGCGTTCACTTGTAGAAGTTGGTAGAAATAGCAAGTCATGTAAATTAAGTAAACGCTCGAGTTCTTTAAAAGGATTCGCATGATCATCAACACGCAAATCGATTGTTGGTTCCGTGAAAACATCAAATGAGTGTTCTGTAGGATGTTGTACTACTAGTAGAGCAGCTGATTGACGACCACGCGCATCACCTGCGATCTTATCGCCAACCGCTAAGGAATTGACTAAACGCCGTTCAAGGCTTCCTTTAGACGAAGTGAAGTGTTCAACCATTGCATTGCACCCTTCTCCTCCCAGTAGCATGTTTCCTTGAGCTGCACAATGAGGTCCGACCACCCCGCCAGCCCAAGCCTCACATCCTGAGCCTGTATAAGTAGCAGCATTGCCTCTTTGATCAATTATGCCTATCTGGCGTAGATCCCTGTTTTTATCTTGTTTCATTAGGTGACTAATGACTGTTTCGGCACTTTTGCCTTGACGTAGTAATTCAATTCCCTTAAAGCCATTTTTTGAATTTAGGTAAGCTTGTACTACAATCACACCTGCATCTCCTGCACCCCAACATGTCTGAGCACCAACAGCTAGAAATCGAGAAGCCACGGCAATTCCCCAAGATGGAATGCTTGGATCATAACCAACAATTGAAAAGGTAGAAACAAAAGCATCATCTGGTTGGGTTTTCTGGGTATTAGTTGTTGCCATTCTTTAAGTACACCTGCTTTTTTTATTTATATGAGGTTTATCCATATGAAACGACTAAGTTTAGTAGCTCTTTTTTAATTTTACGGAGTATTGGTTTTAAGTAGAAATTGGTTTAGTCTTTTGAAGCTAAACCATAGTCCGTGTTAGCACCTGTGAGACTTATGTATTCAAGATCTAAATCCTTCAAAATGGCCTCTTTGGTTCTTTCTTCAACAGGGCCAAAACCTCCACCTCCCGCAATGTGTAGCTCAATAACATCATTCGGCATGAGTTCAATAGCTGGGAATCGGAATATCTTTTGACCATTGATGTAAACCTTGCCTATTTTGCCGGGCTTACCGCCTGCTAAACCTAGAGGTAAGGTGGTTATTCGATCTGGTGTTAAGCTAAAAATCATTGGGGTATTGCCAATATGTTTAAGGCTTAAAATTTGACCAAGGCCGCCTCGGTGTTTCCCTGCACCAGCACTATCAATACGTAGTTCTTTTTTATGAAAAAGAATGGGTGCTTTGCTCTCTAATATTTCAATAGGTGTAATAGTACTATTGTTTGGATAGGCGACTGGCAACATACCGTCCATAGTTGGTTGCCCTCCACGCCCTCCATGAGGCAGCATATCAATAAGGTAATTACCGTAGTCTTTATCAAAACCTTTTAATACCCAAGGCCAAATAGCACCATTGCAAGCTTGAGCATGCTCGCCAAAGATTGGCCAGAGGGCACCAAACAACACTTGATTCAGATTATTAGTAGTTTTAGCTCGAGCTTTAACTGCGATTGGAAATTTGGCGTTTAAAATTGAGCCTTCAGGTATCTGAACATGTATAGCCCTGAACAAGGCTTCATTGTTAGGTACCTCTGGTACTAAGGCACATTTAAAAGGGTAAATGGTTGAAGAGAGAGTACTGTTATACGAGGAGTTAATTGCACCTTTTAGGGATTGTGCTGAGCTACCACTGTAATCTACATAAATATCTGAACCTCGTATTTCAATGTTTACGTTTAAATGAACCGTATCAATATAACCGTCAATATCAAGACCATAATCATAAACACCATCCGGTAAGGCATTTATGCGTTGACGCATGATTTTTTCAGATCGTTCCCCAATTGCAAAAGCTAAGTCATCTAAGTTATCTGCACCATAATCCTCTAAAAATTCTTTAACTCGATTAGCGCCTACTTTAGCTGCGCCAATCATGGCTCTAAGATCACCAAGCAAAAGATCAGGAACTCGGCAGTTTGCGCCTATAATATCGAAGGCTAAGGTGTTTTCTTTTCCTGCTTCTATGAGCTTAAAGGGGGGCATTCTTAGGCCTTCACTAAAGACGTCTTCGCCTTCAATTTCTCCGGGGTGCCCGCCGACGTCAGACATATGAGAAACCGTACCTAAACAGGCAACAATTTGTCCTTTAAAAAATACGGGGGTCAATAAAATATAGTCAGGTAAATGACCTGTACCAATCCATGGATCATTGGTTGCTAAAACATCACCTTCGTTTAGGGTATTTAATGGGAAATGTTCCAGTAGAACTTTAGCTGTTAACGGGTAAACAGCTGAAAAATTGGCTGTACTTAGTTGAGATTGACATAGGGAACGCCCTTCTTTATCTGTTAAAATGCAGGCAAAATCTCGACTTTCACGCAATATAGTTGAAAAGGTTGTTTTCACAATAATGCTGTCGACTTCATCCATAATGGCAATGAGCCTTTGCCATAGTATTTCTAAATCAATAGGATTAATTGGGTTTATTTCTGTCGCCATGCCTGGTTCCAATCGCCACTTAAGCGTTCAGCTCCCTTAGCAGTAATTAATATGTTTTCGTTCAGACCGGTGCTCCAATAGCCTGGTGGTAAAACGTTTCGGTGTGGATGATAAGAGAAAACCATGCCTGCCTGTAGCTCCCAATCTTGAGATTGTCCCCAGGGTGTTTGCTCTGCAAACCAAGGTCTTTCGATTACATCCATACCTTGACTGTGAAAATGAAAGTGACTGCTAGGCTCAGCTAAATCCCAACCTTGATCTGCTAAAACTCGATTAAAGGTTGCTGCTAGGTCAGATAGCTTCTTTCCTGGTTTTGCTATGTTGATGATTTCTTTAAACGCTAATAGCTCATCTTGCATGAGTTTTACCTCGAGGTCTTTTGGTTCTCTGAAGGCAGTGTTTATAGTGAGTTCACACCAATGGCCACTTTCGCCACATATTTCTAAATGAAAGCGTACTTTGTCATTACAGTTAAGAGGAAGGTCTTGCGGTGGGTCAGAAACTCCAGCTTGTTCACCCATAAAAACAAGAATATCTCTTGCACCTGCTGCCCAAACTTGCTTGCAGACCTCAGCTGCTAATTCCCGCTGACTTGTTCCTTTGGCATTTGGTAAGAGTTCTTCAAAATAATTCATTGCTTTTTTTGCTATGTCCCATAGTTCGTATTCTTGTTTGATTTCTAAGGGGCTTTTTATCATGCGTATTCGGTCTAGAAGTTCGTCTGCATCTATAAATGTTGCGCTGGGTAGTAATCTTTGTAATTCTGCGTAACTTCCTGCTGACAAAATAAAGCGCATGCCTGCAATGCCTATTTGTCCTTGCGCTAGGCCGCGTTCTTTTATGGCGTC
Organism: uncultured bacterium; assembly: GCA_964352605.1. GTDB lineage: Bacteria > Deinococcota > Deinococci > Deinococcales > Trueperaceae > JAHEBB01. The sequence continues at coordinate 6,113 of CAYGTA010000004.1, forward strand.
TACCATTCTTGGCACAATAAAGACATCACCTCTAGTATCACTTACCCATCCTTTAGCGCCAATTCGTTTGGCTACGGCAGGGCTTGAGAGGGTCAGTGCTGGTTCGCCGTTTAAGGGTAAAAGGTAAAGTCCATCGTGACCCCATAAATGAAAATCTGTAAAGTAACGTAAGTAGCCGCGTCCTGTCCACCAGTGACCTTTGCCAGCAACTAGTAAGGCATCTAGGTTGCTTTGTTCCATAGCGCTTCTAGTTAGTTTAATGCGTTTATCTCTTTCTTTTAAATCAGCTTTTGTCATGTATTCCTTCTCTTTTGGCTTTAGGTTAAAGGCATTCTTGAAGCAAAGAGTTACGTATTTAATTGATGTGGAATAAGCTTAGGTGATGTGTTTATTGATAGTTTCTTGGTTAAGGTGTTGTGCTACTACCTTAACCAAGCGTTTTTGAGTAAGCGTATTGATTTAGTTAATTATCTTAATGGCAAGCAATAACGGGCTCGGGTTTTAACTTCCGTCGTCATTAAAAGCGAATATTAATGTCACGCTTGGCTTCGTTTTTGTTGAACAAGAACAGCTTGCCGTAAAGCATCAATCTTAAGTGCTTCCTCGTCTATTTCTTCTTCCAGACCATAAACGTTTTTAGCAGCTTTGGAACTTACAAAGCCTAAAGATACATCTTCGATTATTTTTTCGCGTTTGCGTTCTTTCGGGTTTCCAAAGCCACCCCCGCCAGGCACACGCAGCACGACTTCATCACCAGCTTGCCAAGATAATGGAATGAATCGCTCAACCTTTTTACCTTCCAGATATACATCCCCTAATGCGCCATCACCACCACCATAAAGGCCTGGGGCAGGGAATTTCATCATGTCAGGTCTAATAGTCAGTAAAACAGGTGTCTGGGCAGTGCAGTGCATTACTATTTCTTGGCCAGGGCCACCACGGGTGCGACCAGCTCCACCTGAATCAGGAATCATGATTTTTTTCAGCATAATCGCTGGACATTGATACTCAATGATTTCAGTAGGTGTCACGGTACTGTTATGAGGGTAGGCACTTGGTAGCAAGCCGTCAGCCTCTTTAGTTGCGCCCAGGCCACCATGGGGCAGCATGTGAACCGCAAATTTACCAAAGCGTGCCTCTTGTCCAACAAAATGAAAAGGAAAAATGCCTCCTGCTGCTGCTATGGTTTCATTTGGAAGTAGTTTTTCAAATGCACCAAAAATAAGTGGAGGTATGTGCTTTATTACTTTAGCTCGAGCTTTTACAGGTGCTGGGAAGGTGCAGTTAACAATTGAGCCTTCGGGCGCGCTTATTATCAGGGGTTTCACTAAACCATCATTATTAGGAATATGACTTGCTAGCATGCATTTTATTGGGTAGACCGCTGTTGAGTAACTTATGTTAAATGCTGCGTTTATGGCGGAGTGATTTTGTTGCAATGAGCTCCCTGTAAAGTCCATTAGTATGTCTGAACCTTTAATGCTTAGTTTTAATTTAAGCGTAAACGGTTCTAGGTAGCCATCTGCTGTTATTTCATAGTCAACCTCACCATCTGGTAAGGCTGTTATTGCGTCTCTAAGTGCGTGTTCAGAACGATCTTGTATGGCTTCAGATAGTTCTTGCATATCACTTAGTTCATAGTCATCAAGAAATTCTTGAATGCGTTTGGCACCAATGCGGTGAGTTCCCACAATTGCATGTAGATCACCTAATACCATTTCTGGTACCCGGCAATTAGCGCCGATAAATTCTTCAATGATGGGGTCTACTTTACCTGCTCGGTAAAATTTATTGGGCATTAGTCGTGTGCCTTCAGTAAACATATCAGGGGCTTCAAGGTCACCTAAATGCCCGCCAACATCTGAAACATGTGCAACGGTTCCCAAAAAAGCTACTATTTTGCCTTTATGAAAAACAGGAGAAACCAAATTATAATCAGGAAGGTGCGTACTACCAATCCAAGGGTCATTTGTTGCGAGTACATCGCCTTCTTGCAGGGTTTCGATAGGAAACTTTTTTAACATATCTCTAGTGGTTCGTGGCAGCATGGTGCAAAATTGAGGTGGACTCCACTGCGCTTGAGCTAAGCCTGCCGCTTTTGCGTCCATAATGACACAGCCAAAATCATGACTTTCACCAACTATAGTTGAAAAAGAAGTGCGAATTGTTGCCGTATCAATTTCATCTGCAATAGCTACTAAGCGTTGCCACATTATTTCTAGACTTATTGCGTCCATTAGGCTAATACCTCAAAATCTGTCTCGTTTAGCCCATATACACTAAGGGCAGTTTCTTTAGAAATATAACCAAGTTGCACATCCTGAAGAATCTGAGCCTTTGATCGTTCTTTTACAGATCCAAAACCTGCACCACCAGGCATGCGCATTTCAATTTCATCACCAGGCTCAAATTCAAATATTGGAAAGCGTTCTTGCACTTCACCATTAAAAAGCACTTCACCTGTTTTGCCGTTTTGCCCACCTTGAATACCTGGGGGCGCGCAAAATATTTTGTCGGGTCTAACTCTTGCACTATAGCTACTGCTACCAATATTTTTAAAAGTCATTCTTTGCCCCATACCACCACGTTGTTTACCCACACCAGCCGAATTTGCGAGGAGTTCTTTATGCTTAATAAGTAAAGGAGCTTGACTTTCCATAATTTCAATTGGTGTTACAGAGCTATTATGTGGAAAGGCAATAGGTACAAGACCATCGAGGTCTCTCATTGCGCCACGTCCACCATGCGGTAAAACATGAACTGAGAATCTGCCGTAACCTTCTGCTTCACCGCTTACACTAAACGGCCATATAGAACCACTGCCGGCCTGAGCATATTCACCCAAAATGGGCCAGACAGCCCCAAACAAAACTTGGTTAATGTTGTTTGTTGTTTTAGCTCGAGCTTGTACGGGGTGCGGAAAGGTGCAGTTAAGAATACTTCCTTCGGGTGCGGATACATGAACGGGTCGAAATAGGCCTTCGTTATTAGGAATTCCTGGTACTAATGCGCATTTAAAAGGATATAAAGTTGAGGCGTAGGTGGTGTTATAAACACAATTAATTGCAGCTTTAGCTGTTTGTGGTGAAGTGCCAGTGTAGTCGACGTATATATCAGATCCACGTATTTCAACGGTGGCATGCAAATGAACAATGTCAATGTAGCCATCTATATCTAAGCCAAATTCATACTTTCCGTCAGGTAATGCAGAGATTTTTTGACGAATCAGTGTCTCAGAACGCTCGAGTATTTCTTTTGATAGGTCTATTAGATCTTTTCTCTCATAGTCATTTAGAAATTCTTGTAGTCGTTTTGAGCCTATTTGGTGTGTTCCTACGATGGCTCGTAGGTCTCCTAGTACTAAGTTTGGTACTCTGCAATTTTGCCCTATGATTTCAAATAGCATTTCGTTTTCTTTACCAGCTTCGTAGAGTTTGGCAGGGGGAATGCGAACGCCTTCGGTAAAGACGTCAGGGGCTTCTATATCTCCTGCATGGCCTCCTACATCTGCTAAGTGCGCTACGGTGCCCATAAAAGCAACTAGCTTGCCTTTATGAAAAACGGGGGTTATGACAACGTAGTCAGGTAAATGGCCTGTACCAATCCACGGGTCATTGGTACAAAGCACATCGCCTTCTCGTAGCGTCTCAATGGGAAAATTTTCGAGTAGGACTTTTGAGGTTCTTGGTAAAACAACACAAAAGTTGGGGGGGCTTAGACTTGATTGGCATAGGGATACGCCATCTTGATCCACTAAAATACAAGCAAAATCACGACTTTCACCAACTATGGTTGAAAAAGAGGTGCGAACTGTAGCATTATCTACTTCATCCATAATGGCTATTAGGCGTTGCCATTGAATTTCTAGCGAAATGGGGTCAAGATTGGGCATTGTTTTCTCCTAGGTCATATTAAGGAAAAGCCTGCTAGGCGTTTTCTTTTTCTTCGTCTGCCATTTGCTCACGGAGTTTTTCACCTGCATCATGAATGTGTTCACGCATGAGTTTCATTGCTGTTTCGCTATCTTTGGCCTCCATTGCTTCTACAATTGCAGGATGAGAACCAATAACTTGATCAAGACTAGGATATATTTTGTGTCGCTCATGCAAACATCGTTTTAATCCAATTTCTAGTGTAGACCAGGTTTTTTTCAGAAGTTCGTGTTGCGCTAATTCAATGATGGTTGCGTGAAAAACTAAGTCAAGATCACCTAACTTATCTTCGTCTTTGACGGTTGCTGCTTTATCCATCTCTTTTAGTAACTGCTTCAGGTTCTTAAGGTCTTTGGGTTGTAAATTTTCAATGGCACAGCTCATAGCAAAGGTTTCGAGTGCACCTCTTAAAGAGTAAAGCTCTTTAACGTAGTTGGGTGTTAGTTCCGTAATTACAACACCTTTATAAGGAACATTTTTAATTAGTCCCTCTTGTTCGAGTCGGCCTAAGGCTTCACGTACAGGGCCTCGGCTGGTGCCTAGTTTTTCTGCAATTTGCGCCTGATTTAACTCTGAATTTGCAGGCAAGTCACCTTTTATAATGGCTTGACGGATTAAATCGGTAACATTTGTTTTTAGTGTGCGGGCTTCAAAATCTGTCCAATTACTCATGGATTCCATCCTCATTTGTTGAAAGTCACAACTAGGTTAGCAAATGAGTCGACAGTTATAGTTGTTTTAGGCCCTATGATTGCTGTTGAATCTATTTCTTCAACAATTGCTGGTCCTTGGAACACGGTTCCAGCTGTAAACTTTGTGCGGTCGTATCGGGGTGTTTCAACAAAGCCTTCTGCTTCTGCAAAGTATGCTTTTCGGTAACCTTTTAGTGCATCTTTTAAATCTGTCTTACCAGACTTTATTTTTTTGAGTGAGATTTCGGGTATTGGGCCGCTTGCGGTTAGTCGACAATTGGTGATTTCCAAATCTAAATGTTTGTGTGCGTGACCATAAACTGCTTCGTAGCTTTTATAAAAGCGGTCTTTAACAGCTGTTTGTAAATCTACATCTGCTAGTTTTGGAAAGGGTAAGCTTACCGCAATATCGTAACCTTGACCTGCGTGCCGCATATCTGCCTGACGACTGAAACTCATTTCTGCTTTGTTTACGCCTGCCTCAATTAAAGTCTTGTGTCCTTCTGCTTCTAATTCGTCATAAATTGCATCTAGTTCAGCTAGGGTTTCAGTACTTATTTTAGTTATAAAGGTTCGTACAAATTCAAAGGCAACAGGAGCTGTTAGAAAACCAAGGGCAGATGCAACCCCTGCGCTTGCTGGTAAAATATATCCTTTCATTTTTAGCGAAGAGGCTAGAGCATGTGCGTGCATGGGGCCGGCTCCGCCAAAAGCAATGAGATGCAAGCGTCTTGGGTCTGCACCTCGCTCAGCAATGTGTACTCGGGTGGCAGACATCATATTTTCATTTACAACTCGGTATATACCGTAAGCAGCTTCGCTAAGACTAAGGTTTAATGGTTTTGCAATGCTTTCTATGGCTTTTTCTGCGGCAGCTTTATCTAGCTGCATGCGTCCCCCTAAGAAAAAGTCTGGGTTGAGGTAGCCAAGCAGCAGGTTAGCGTCAGTAACGGTTGGTTTTAGGCTACCTAGTCCGTAACATGCAGGTCCCGGATCAGCGCCTGCTGATTCAGGGCCAACTTTAAGTAACCCTAAATTATCAATATGTGCTATTGAGCCGCCACCTGCCCCAATTTCTATTAACTCGATGGTTGGAACTCTAACGGGTAGGCCACTTCCGCGTTTGAAGCGGTGAACTCGAGCTATTTCAAAGCTATCTGACATGGCAGCTTGTCCATTTTCTATGAGACACATTTTGGCTGTTGTGCCTCCCATGTCAAAAGAAATTAGGTCTCTTAGGTTAGCTAGTCCACCATAGAATATTGCTGCTAAAGCGCCTGCAGCTGGCCCTGACTCCACCATGCGGACAGGAAATTTACTGGCCGTCTCGAGAGTACTTATACCTCCACTTGAAAGCATGAGGTAGAGACTGTGTGCAAAGCCATGTGTTTTTAATTCATCGCGAAGTGCAGCTAAGTATTTTGAACTTAGCGGCTGCACATAGGCGTTACAAACGGTGGTAGACATTCGTTCGTATTCTCGAATTTGGGGTGCGATTTCACTTGACAGTGAAATGCTTAGGTGGGGTATTTCTTTTTCTAACCATGTTCGCACTTGTTCTTCGTGTGCGGGGTTGGTAAATGCGTGTAAGAAGCAAACAGCTACAGACTCTACGGCATCTAGAATATCTGCTTTTTCAAGTCTAGCTTTCATCTGTTCTAAGCTAGAAAGATCTAGTGGAATAAATTCATTGCCAAAGGTATCTAGGCGTTCTTTGACTTCGAAACGTAAGGGTCTTGGTACTAGGTGTTCAACCGATTGTGCATGTAAATCATAAATGTCGTATCGCATTTCTTTTTGTGTATCAAGCAGGTCAGAAAAGCCTTCTGTAACAAGTAGTAAGGTGGGTGCGCCTTTGCGTTCTATTAGGGCGTTGGTAATGAGCGTTGTTCCGTGGATCGCCATTTCAACATCATTTGCATTTGCGTCTACGTGTTTAAGTAAATATTGCCAACCCTCAATTACGGCTTGGGCTGGTTTGTGGGGGGTTGTTAGGGTTTTATAGCTTGAAATTTCACCTGTTTCACTATTAATGAAAATAAAATCTGTAAAGGTACCACCTATATCAAATCCAAATCGATAAGTATTACTCATAGGCTTTCCTCTGCAGTTGTGGGCAGGTAAGTAAGGTGAGGGTTGGCTGTTTGAGTAGGGAAGGGAATGACCAAAAGGGAACTTGATTCTCTAGTTGGAGTATCCAAAAACGCTGTTAGTTCTTTTTTACTTACTTTTGCCATTTTGTCGAATGCTCCTATACCTGTTTACTTAAGCTCAACAACAAGATTTGCGTACTTATCAATAGTGACTTCTGTATTGGGTCCAATTACGGCTGTTGAGTCAACTTCTTCGACTATGGCAGGGCCAGCAAAAGTCATTCCTGTTGAGAGTTTAGAGCGTTCATATAAAGGTGTTTCGACATAGCCGCCGGCATCTGCAAAGTAAGCTTGACGATAGCCTTTAATGGCATCTTTTGCTTCGCCTTCTTTTGCTTCGATTTGTTTTAGGTTAATTTGTGGGTTTGGACCTCGTGCTGTCAAGCGGCAGGTTGTGAGCTCGAGTCCTAAATGATGGTGAGCGTGACCATAAATGGCTTCATAGGCTTCGTAAAATCGAGGTCTTAAATCGCTGTCTAAGTTAACGTCTGCTAATTTGTCATAAGGCAGGGTGACCACAATCTCATGTCCTTGACCTACATGCCGTAAATCAGCCTGACGAATAAAGGTCATGTCTTTTTCTGCAATGCCTGCTTCAACTAAGGTTTCTCGACCTTCTACTTCGAGTTCTTCAAAGACGCTATCTAAGTCTGCAAGTGTTTCTGGTACAAGCTTAGTTATATAGGTTCTAGCAAATTCAAAAGAAGCTGGGGCAGTTAAAAATCCTAAGGCAGAGGCAACACCGGCACTGGCTGGTAATATATAGCCTCTCATTTTTAAGGCTCGAGCTATCTCGTGAGCGTGTACAGGACCTGCGCCTCCAAAGGCTATGAGTTTAAGTCGTCTTGCATCTGCGCCTCTTTCAGCAACATGAACTCGAGTGGCTGAGATCATGTTTTCATTGACAACTCGGTAGAGGCCGTAGGCTGCTTCTGTGATTGATATTCCCATGGGTTCTGCTAGTTCAATTCGTATGGCTTCTTTGGCTGCTTCTAGGTCTAGTGACATTCGGCCACCTAGAAAAAAGTCAGGGTTTAGGTAGCCAAGTACTGCGTCAGCATCTGTCACGGTTGGTTTTTTACCGCCTAAACCGTAGCAGGCTGGTCCAGGATCAGCGGATGATGATTCAGGGCCAACTTTAAGCAAGCCGAGCTCATCTATTCTTGCTATAGAGCCGCCACCTGCTCCTATTTCAATGAGTTCAATGGTGGGTACTCTTATGGGTAGGCCGCTGCCTCGCTTGAATCTATGTACTCTTGCTATTTCAAAGGTATCTGTAACTGCTGGGGTACTGTTTTTAATTAGGCACATTTTTGCGGTTGTTCCGCCCATATCAAAAGAAACTAGATTTTCTTCGCCTACTAGCTTTCCGTAGTATGCGGCGACCAAAGCGCCTGCTGCTGGGCCAGATTCTACTAGTCTGACTGGGAAGCGTGCTGCACGCTCTAAAGTGCTTATGCCGCCACTTGAGAGCATTAGGTATACTTGGTGTTTGAAACCTTGGTTTGAAAGGTCTTTTTGTAGTTTGTTTAAGTAGGTTTCGGTTAAGGGTTGTACGTAGGCATTACAAACGGTGGTTGACATTCGTTCGTATTCACGAATTTCTGGAGCAACTTCGCTTGAGAGTGACAAGCTTAAGTTTGGCATATTTTCTTTGAACCATTCTCCAGTTTGGTTTTCGTGTTCCGCGTTGGTGAATGAGTGCAGGAAGCAAACAGCTACGGCTTCTACGCCTTCAGACTCGAGTTTTTCTTTTAGTACTTCTAAGTCTTTGGTGTCGAGTGCTGTTATGATTTCGCCTTTTGCTGATATTCTTTCGTTTACTTCTAAGCGTAAGGGTCGTGATACTAGGGGTTCGGGTAGGACTATGAGTAGGTCATAGATGTCGTAACGCATTTCTTTTGCCATTTCAAGAACGTCACGGAAGCCTTTGGTGGTTACCATTGCGGTTTTTGAGCCTTTGCGTTCTATTAGGGCGTTGGTGATGAGGGTTGTTCCGTGTATGGCTGTTTCTACTTCGCTGCCTTTAATGTTTACGCGGTCTAGTAGTTGTTGCCATCCTTCCATGACTGCTTTGGAGGGTTCTTGGGGTGTTGTTAGGGTTTTGTAGCTTTCTAGTTCGCCTGTTTGGGCGTTTATTAATACGAAGTCTGTGAATGTTCCGCCTATGTCAAATCCAAATCGGTAGGAGCTGCTCATTTTATTACCTTTTGGTTTCTGTTGTTTAAGCACCGTTTGGCTGCTTTGTTTATACGACTGGCTTGTATACGGTTAGTTACCGTATGAGGCTTTTTAGGGTTAGCATTCCAATTCATTTTGTAGCACCTCGGTCTTTAACTACTGTCTTGCCAAAATCACTGCTTTGGGTATACTATAACTGTTAATTGTTAACAGTTGTCAAGCTTAGTTACTTATAACCTGTTTCAAATGAACTTTATTCAGAAGAGTTATAAGACCTTAGCCAATTTTTTCGGTCAGTTCACATCTCAAAGAAAAAGAGGAAGTTAAATGAAAATCACGGAACTCCTGCTTAGTTACATAAAAATTCCTAGAACCTCTACCCTTAAGACGTCTTACGGCAATGAAAATAGTGCTCCCACTATTCTTATTGAACTAAAAACAGATGAAGGAATAAGTGGCTACGGTCAGGCTTCTGTCGATGCACCCTTTTACGGCGAAACAGCCGAAGGCATGATGGTAAACATTAAAAAACACTTAGCGCCAGCGCTCATAGGCGAAAATCCTTTAAATATTACTGCGCTGAATAAAAAGATGAGAGCAGCCCTACCTCATCACTGGTTTTCTTACTCCGGTGTTGACATGGCACTATGGGATTTGAAGGGTAAAGCTTTAGGGGTACCTATTTATCAACTCTTAGGTGGAAAGGTCCGAGATGGCGTTGACCTCATGGGATTTGTTCATCTTGATGAACCTGAAAAAATGGCTGAAGCTGCCCAAAAAACACTAGATACGCATGGCTTTGATGTTCTAAAAATGAAAATTGGTCTTGATCCAAAAGAAGACCTGCAGCGTTACCAAGCTGTGGCTGAAGCTGTTATGGGTAGAGCAGTCATTCAAGTTGATGGAAACACAGGTTACACCATAAGCCAAGCCATTCCAACCCTAACAAAAATGGAGCAAATTGGCGCTTTAGGAGCTATTGAACAACCTGTTGAACGGCTTGAAGATATGGCAGAAATCGCGAAGCGTTTAGCAGCCCCAGTCATGGCAGATGAAGCTATCTATCCTCCTGAAGATGCCATTGAAGTTATTCGCAGAAAAGCAGCAAGCCTAGCGCTTATGAAAATGAATAAACATGGTGGCATTGAAAATGTACATCGCATTGGCATGATTTTTGAAGCTGCCGGACTAAGCCTATCCATTGCTATTTACTACGACTTAATAGCGGTTGCCGCTTCACATTTAGCGGCAGCGCTGCCTTGTGTACGCTGGCCTTCACCCGCAACTGACCTTCAAGACACCATCATCGGAACAGCCTTTGGACCCGAAGGCTTATTACTTAAAGTCCCGGAGGGCCCTGGCCTTGGTGTGGAACTTGACTGGGACAAGATAAAACATTACAGCGTTGACATTTAAGGCAATCAAAACGATTAATAAGAGTATGATTCCCACTAAAAGTCCAAGTAACGCTTCTCTACTACAAACGTATCTTGCTTTTATACTTAAAGTGACAAAAATCTTAAAAGCAAAGAAAGGGTTCAGTCTATTCTTTGTGCTTTCCAGCCTGCTAAAAGCCAAACCGAATGTGCTCTTAACATTCCAGTATCAACGCTATGCGTGAACTCGTCATGCTAAAGCAAAAACAAATGGCCAAACTCGAGTCTTTTATTTTAGATAAAATGATTGAGACTAAAATTCCGGGCTTGAGTTTAGGTGTTATCTATAAGGGTGAATTCATTGAGCGTAACTTTGGATTTAAAAACATAGCTTGTCGCACACCGCCTAGTTCAGAAACGCTTTTTGGTCTAGGTAGCATCACTAAGGTTTTTACCGCTGTTGCCATAATGCAGTTACAAGAAAAAGGTTTTTTAAATCTTGATGACCCAATTGGTAAGTACCTTGCATTAGATTTTGATTCTTCTGCCGCTATTCTTATTAGGCATATGCTTTCACATAGCAGTGGCATTCCATCACTTGGTTATTCAGAATCTAAAATGAGTAAACGTTGGTGGATGGATGGCTATCCTATAGCTAGTCTTGAGGACATCCTTAGCTTTATGGAGGGTTCTTCTGAATGGGTTCAAACGCAACCTGGCAAGCGTTGGTTTTATCTTAATGAAGGCTACATTTTACTTGGTGCCATTATTGAAAAGGTATCAGGGCAAGCCTATAAAGATTACATTTCTGACACTATACTCAAACCTCTTGGTATGACGCGTAGTTTTTTTAATCAAGAAGAGGTTGAGAAAGATGCAGACCACGCTACACCGTATCTAAAGGAACGTGACGGCAGCCATTTTATTGGAGCAAACCTCTATAGTTCCATTCCAGCAGCTGGGGGTTTGGTAAGCAATATTAAAGATATGGGTAAATTTACTCAACTTTTTCTAAACTCTGATGGGTTAGTAAAGACGCTTTTAAGCCAAGAATCAATTCGTTTAATGCAAACACCCGTGGTTACTCTAGCAAGCGAAACTAGCCCTGTTTTTTCAGAAGCTGAAGATGTTCAAACAAACAGTCGTTATTTTGGTTTGGGTTTACAAGTTCAAACTAATTTTTTTGGTCAAACTGTTGTTTCTCATGGGGGTGGCGTAATGGGTGGCACCACTTATCTTGCTTGTATTCCAGAGAAAAATATGGCGGTAATTCTTCTTGCTAACGCTCACGGTTACCCTATGAGTCAACTTGCTTTAGCCTTATTAGCGACTTTATTAAACGAGGATTTTGAGCAGCTCGACTTTATTCAAACAGAACAGTTATTACAAAGTTTTAAAGGCCACTACAGGTCTTTTAAAAATACTATCCATGCAGAAGTAAACCAAAGAGGTGGCGGACTCGAGTTGCAGCTTCAGTTTAAACATGAAGATCGCATTATTCCTCTTTTCCCCGTGTCTTTAAGTAAAGAATATAGTCAGTTTAAGACGTTTTCTGGTGGAAGCCAGCTGACCGTTGAGTTTATTCAGCGTGAAACTAAGTTGGAGCTTATTTATGAGCGCTATGTATTTCGTAAGAAGTAATCGATAAGTCGCGGCTTTCGTAAGTTTGGTTTGAAGTAGTGTTTAACCCTTTTTAGGAGGAAGAAAATGACTAGCCAAAGTAATAAACGCCCTATGAGTTCCCAGGACCTATTTGCGTTTCAAATGGTAGATGACCCTCAGGTTTCACCTGACGGTCAAGAACTGGCTTTTGTTAAAACATGGCTAGATGCTGAGCAGAATCGCTACCGTGCCAATATTTTTATTATGGATTTGAGTACGGGTGATACACGACAGCTTACGCATGGTAGTGCTCAAGATACCCATCCGCGTTGGTCACCTGATGGGCGTTTTATTGCTTACACTGCGAGTATTGTGGGGGCTAAGCAGACAATTCAAGAAGTAGCAACTGCTGAGTCTTTTTTAGGTAAACTTTCCCAACTACATATTGTGAGAGCTTCAGGGGGTGATGCTCTAGTTACTCATTTAATAGGTGGTGTTCAAGGACATAAATGGTCACCCAATGGTCAAACTATTGTGTTTACAAGTTTAGTTGCGCCTGAAGAAGCCAAGCCGGCGTTAGAAAAAGAAAATAGTCTTTTTGCTAAGTTTAATCAAGATGTTTTGGTTGCTGAGCGGGTTCGCTGGAAGTCAGATTCTTTAGGTTTTGTTGGTAATTACTTTCGTCATATAGCTAAGGTTTCTTTTGATGCAGGCACCTTCACGCTGTCAGAGCCTAGTTTTCTAACCCAAGGGTTTTCTGATTTTAGTGCACCTACATGGTCACCTGACGGTAAGTATTTGGCTGTTGCCGGTAACTTAGAAGCTCAGGCAGAGTGGCAACGTAAGTCTTACGTTTATTTACTTGACGCTTCAGCAACTGAGATAAGCGAACCCAAAGAACTTTGTGGCTTAGAGGAAATGCGTAGCAACGATTTGGCTTTTTCGCCTGATGGTGTTTATCTTGCTGTTTGTGGTCATGATGATCCTATAAAAGGACATTATGGGTTACAAAAACTCTGGTTAATCAAACTAGAAGATGGTTTTAAAGAGTGTGTCAGTGAGCATATAGATATGAGTTTTGGTGATTTCTCTAGGAATCAGGATATGCGGCGCTATGGTGGGGATGACGGGCCTAAGTGGGCTCAGGATAGTAGAAGCTTGTTGGTTTTAACAAATGAACAAGGTACCGTTAATCTCGCGTCGTTTTCTCTTGAAAGTAGAACGCTAAGTGCATTGACAACAGGAAACCATGCTGTCTTTGCCTTTTCAGCAGACAGCACACAAGAAACAATCATTACGCTCATAACCACTGACACGAACCCTTGTGATCTTTTTCAGGTAGATAAGTCTAAGTTAAAACAACTTACCCACGTTAATGAGACCTTCTTAGCTGAAGTTTCACTTAGTAGGCCTGAAAAATTTCAAGCACACTCGAGTGGTGTTACGGTAGATGGTTGGGTGTATCCACCTACTCATATTGAGGTTGGCATGAAATACCCTGTCATTCTTTATACGGGTGGTGGGCCTGGGGGTATGCGTGCTAGCGTTTTTTGTCATGAGTGGCAGTTTTACGCTTCGCAAGGTTATTTTGTTATTAATTGTAATGCTCGTGGTAACTATGGTTATGGTGAAGATTTTTCGGCAGCTACACGTGGCAAATGGGGTGACCTTGATTATGAAGATAACATGGCTTATGTCAAGGATGCTTTAAATCATTATGATGCAATGGATGAGAATCGGTTGGCTGTAGCTGGGGGTAGCTATGGTGGCTATATGGCGTCATGGATTATTAGTCGGCATGACAATTTTAAGGCGGCTGTGGTTGATCGTAGTCTCTTTAATCGTCACGGTTTTCATCTTACGGGTGATATTGGATTTTTGCTTGATAAAATTGAGTTTGAGGGTCGCTTGCCGTGGGAAGATCCTCAGGTTTATTTAGAGCGTTCGCCTTCACATTATGTTGCTACTATTAAAACACCAACTTTAGTTGTTCATTCTGAGCAAGATTTCCGTTGCCCTGTTGGTAATGGCGAGCAGCTTTATATGTCCTTGAAGCGTTTGGGTGTCCCAACGCAGCTTGTGCGCTTTCCTAATGAAACACATGAGTTATCGAGGGGTGGGCGACCTTGGCATCGTGTTTTTCGTTTAGAGAAGTATTTGGCTTGGTTTCAGCAGTGGCTTTAGGCTCATTTGTACATTCTGTGAATACGTTTTAATAGAAAACTCTAGTTTTAGTGTTCCAAGTGTGTTTATAATATATAACTGTCAATTGTTAACAGTTGGCTAATAACCATTAAGCACCTAAACCAAGTAAGGATTCATCAATGACTACGGAAATTGACCCCATCACCCTAGAAATTCAATGGCAACGCCTTATTGCCATTATGGATGAAGTAGATAACGCTGTCATTCGCACCTCTTTTTCAACCATAGTCGGTGAAAGTCACGATTTTGCCTGCATCCTACTTGACCAAGACGGCGCGTCACTATGCCAATCGAGCTTTAGCCCCCCTGACTTTTGCGTCATTTTGCCCCGCACTGCCAAAGCTATCCTTGACAAATTCCCAATAGAAAGCCTCGAAGAAGGCGATGTACTTGTAACCAATGACCCGTGGCTCGCGGCAGGACACCTACCAGATTACGCCATCATCACACCCATCTTTTGGCAAAACAAAGTAGTTGCGTTTATGGGCACAATTGCCCATGTTGCAGATGTTGGAGGTCACAGCGGTGACATCATCGCAAGCGATGTCTACACCGAGGGCGTCTGTATACCCCCAGCCAAACTTTACAAAGCAGGCAAAGAAAACAAACTACTCTTTGACATAATAGGTCAAAACTGCCGAGTACCCGAACTGGTTTTAGGCGATATGCGAGCCATCGTAGGCACCCATCAAGTAGGATCAAAGCGCCTCAAAGAATTTCTTGCTGATTACGAAATGCCCAACCTTAGTAAACTATCAGAAGAAATACTCAGTCGCTCTGAAACCCTACTAAGACAAAAAATCTCTGCATTACCAGATGGAAAGTACGAATTTGGACTTGACATTGACGGCTACATTGACATTGTTCATTTGCATGCCACCGTTGAAATACGTGGATCTGATATATACGTTGATTACACCGGCACATCTGCTCAAACGAAAAAAGCTGCAATTAACTGTGTCTACAACGTAACCTTTTCAAGTACCATGTATCCCTTTAAATGTGCGCTTGCACCCACCATACCCAACAATGAAGCACTCTTTAGACCCATTCACGTGAGCGCACCCGAAGGTTGTATTTTAAATAGCACCTTCCCGCACCCCGTTAACGCAAGAGCCAAAACCACAAATAATATTAACCAAGTACTATTTGGTGCCATCTGGCCTTTTATTGGCGAACATGCCCAAGCCGGCAGTGGTTCTATATGGCCGCTTAGTGTAAGCGGCGAAGCAGAAGGCTACGGCAGATTCTCAGTACACATTTTGCCTCATGGAGGGCGTGGCGCAATGCAAAACCTAGATGGCCTCATACCCATCGCCTTTCCCCATAACAGCGTTGTTACACCAACCGAAATCATGGAAACTCGAGCTCCTGTCTTAATCCTTAACAAAGAACTTTTAATAGACTCAGCGGGTGCAGGTAAACAACGTGGGGGTGTTGGGCAAGTAATGACTTTTAGAAACATTGGTGATCACGCTATGAACGCCAGAGTCAGACCCGATAAAGTATTTTGCGCACCCCCAGGCATTGCTGGTGGTGAGGTCGGTAAATTAGGTGAAGTGCGTTTTAACAATCAAGTTATTACTGAATTCCCAATTTTGAACTTCAAACCTGGTGATGAAATTGAATTACGCATGCCTGGCGGTGCAGGATTTGGTAAGGCTAAAGAACGCGAAAAGTCAGCCGTTCTTCAAGACCTAGAACTTGGCTATATCTCTGCACAAACAGCCCTTAGTGATTACGGTATAGAGTTCAAGGATAGCTAGGTTTATTTTCTAATGACGCCTAACCTACTAGTCCCGCTAAAGCCAAAAATAAAAGTCCGAGGTTTTTCCTTATGAAAATAATTGATGTTAGAACCACAGTAGTAAGCTTACCAAGAACTAGTACCTTAACAACTTCATATGGAAGTGGAGATTTAGCCACAACCGTAATTGTAGAACTCATAACTGATGAAGGCAGTATAGGTGTAGGTCAAACTGCTGTAGCACCACGCTCCTACGGAGAAACTGCCGAAGGTATATCAGCTAACATACAAAAACACCTTGTACCTCAAGTCTTAGGTGAAGAGCCCTTTGACATCGAGCGCTTAAACCAAAAATTGCAAGCCGCCTTACCCCACCATTGGTCCTCACACGCAGGAATCGAGCTGGCCTTATGGGATTTAAAAGGTAAGGCCTTAGGTGTACCCGTTTACCAACTTCTAGGCGGCAAAGTAAGTGAAGGGGTTGACCTAATGGGGTTTGTACATAACGACAAACCTAAACGCATGGCTGAAGAAGCCACAAAAACACTTGATGAACACGGCTTTTCTGTACTAAAAATGAAAATTGGCTTAAACCCTAAAGAAGATATCAAACGCTACGAAGCTGTAGCAGAAGCTGTAGCAGGTAGAGCAGTCATTCAAGTTGACGGAAACACGGGTTACACCATAAGTGAAGCCATTCCAGCCCTAACAACCATGGAGCAAATAGGGGCTTTAGGTGCAGTTGAACAACCAGTTGAAAGGCTCGAAGATTTAGCTGACCTTGCCAGCCGTCTTGCAACCCCAATCATGGCTGATGAAGCAATTTACCCACCACAAGACAGCATAGAACTCATACGAAAAAAAGCTGCTAGTTTAGCCTTAATGAAAATCACGAAGCATGGTGGCCTACTCAACGTCTGGAAAATTGCTAACATTTTTGAAGCCGCAGGCCTGTCTTTATCTATAGCAATATACTTTGATTTTATAGGAGCAGTAGCAGCACACTGTGCAGCAGCTTTCCCATCTGTGCAGTGGCCTTCACCCTATACCTATCTTAATGACACCCTCCTCAAAGAACCCTTTGAACCAAAGGGCCTACTATTACCAGTTCCCGAAGCGCCCGGCTGGGGGGTTGAACTTGACCCCAACAAACTCGAGCGTTACGCCGTTACAAGTTCTACTCATACATAAATTAAAGGAGGCTGAATCACACTAGTAGATCACAAGTAAAACGTCCTAAGTTGATAGTTATTGCCACTCTAAATCTGGTTGTTAAAACCAGCAAGCCCTTTATTTTAGGAGGTCACACCAAATGCCTATTTTAAGAAAACTTCTGAAGCCAAGTCTGATAAGTCTACTAGCTCTGATTTTCCTTTTACCTAACTTCGCCTCGGCACAAAAATCAGCCACGATTGGTATGAACGAATTGCCTACGCTGCTAGATCCACCCAAAGACTGGGCAATTGCAGCCACTTGGGTTCATATGAATATGTTTGACTGTCTAGTTTGGCGTAACCGTGAAACTGCGGAGTTTGAACCTTGGTTAGCTGAGTCTTGGGAAAACATTAATGATACTACTTGGCGTTTAAAGCTTAGAGAAGGCGTCACCTTTCATAATGGTGAAGAATTTAATGCCGACGCTGTAAAATTCACATACGAAAGAATAACCAGTGCCTCTAGAGATGAGTTCATTACTTTTAACCAGTGGACTTTCATTACTGAAATCAACATTCTTAGCCCTTACGAAGTTGAGATTGTAACTGCAACACCTGAACCTGCATTCTTAAGTAAAATGGCAGGTACCGGTTGCGGTATTCAAGCTCCTATTGAAGGTGCTGTCATGGATGCAGCTGGTGAATTTGTTCCTATTGGTACAGGACCTTACAAATTTGTTGACTACGTAACAGATGAAGTCTTAACACTAGAAGCCAATGCTGACTACTGGCAAGGTGCACCCGACATTGACACTCTTCTTTGGCGCTCATTACCAGAAACCTCTACACGTATAGCCAACTTGCTAACAGGTGATGTTGATCTAGTTGTAGGTGTACCACCACAAGACTGGGAACGAATTAATGGCAATGAAGGTACCGCTGTTGAAGAGTACTTAACAACTAGAGTTATGCTTTTAGCTTTACGTGCAGGTCCTTCAGAGCAAAATCCTGATTGGGAAGGACTTACATCTGATGTTCGCATCCGCCAAGCGATAAGCTACGCTATAGACCGCGCTACCCTTGTTGAGGTCAGTGGTGACATGGGCATTCCTGTTTTATCACGTATTACCCCACCTACACTCGGCTGGAGCGATAGTCAATTTAACCAAGTTGGTACTTACGATCCTGAAAGAGCTATGGAGCTTCTAGCTGAGGCCGGCTACGATGGCGAAGAACTAACGTTCCATAGTAGTACCTCATGGCTTGCACAAAAAGAAATTTCTGAAGTCATAGAAGCAATGCTAGAAGCGGTTGGTTTTAACGTTGATCTTCAAGTTATGGATGTAACTACTTTCCGTGAGCAGATTTACTTCCCATACAAAAACGAAGAAATCTACATGGACGCCCTAGGAAACTCATTCTTTGACCCATGGATTACAGTTCTTGGTGAACGCTCTGATAGACGTGAGCGTAGTGGCTGGTCTGGTGACGTAGCGGATCAAGTTGATTCATTAATTCGTGAAGCAGCTGTTAATATGGACCCAGAAGCAAGGGCAGCACAATACTTAGAGATCACAAATCTTATACTTGAAGAAGCTGTTAGCATTCCGCTTTACCAAATGAAAGATGCTGTAGGTAAAAGTGATGCTCTTAACTGGAACCCACCTCTTGATGGCTTCTTATGGATGGGTAACGCAACACTAGGCGAATAACTAAGTTAATTTAACGACTAAGATGAAGAGCGGGAATAACTCCCGCTCTTCAACTTAACTCCCCCTTTTTCCTAGAGGAACTCTGTGATTAAATACATGCTCTCTCGCATCGCTCAGATGCTTCCGCCACTATTTGGATTAACCATTATTCTATTTGTTTTATTAAGAATTGGTGGCGATCCCATTGTGCATCTGGTAGACCCAGAGGCTTCACCTGCAGAGATAGCTGAAGTAAGAGCTGCATACGGTTTTGATCGACCGCTTCATGAGCAATACTTCAAGCAATTAGGCCTTATTTTACGTGGAGATTTTGGTGATTCATTTCGCTTTAAAGAGCCCGCTATGCCGCTTGTCATTGAACGCTTACCTGCTACAATTCAGTTAGCGGCTGCCGCTATGCTCATAGCTATCGTTATTGCCATACCTGCAGGACTGCTCTCAGCAGTTTACCAAAACTCACCCCTAGATTTTTTGGTTACAACCTTAAGTACCTTAGGGCGAGCAATGCCAAACTTTTGGATAGGCATCATGCTCATTTTAGTCGTAGCTGTACAACTACGATGGCTGCCACCCTCAGGGCGCGATGATCCTACTGCCATTATTTTACCAGCACTCACCCTAGGCACAAGCATAGCAACTACGCTAGCTCGAGTTTTACGTTCATCCATGCTTGAAGTGATACGCAAAGATTACATGACAACAGCTAGAGCCAAGGGGCTTAAAGCTCGAACAGTGATTTTTCGGCATGGTCTTCGCAATGCTCTCATAGCCGTAATTACTGTTTTTGGCCTACAAATGGCCTGGCTTTTAGGAGGTTCCGTTGTTGTGGAAGAGGTCTTTGCTTGGCCAGGTATAGGTCGACTTATTCTAAGATCTGTCTTGGTGCGTGACTTAGCCGTGGTACAAGCAGGCGTTTTAGTATTTGCCCTTATAATCATGGTAACTAATCTTCTAGTTGATCTTCTGTACGCTGTTTTAGATCCACGTATTCGATACAGCTAATGGCTAAAGTCGCTAAAAATAACCAAGCAAATCCAGCAAGAAACCTGTTTCGCAGCTTATTACGAAATCCAGTTGGTCTTTTTGGCATGCTCCTCGTTTTCGGTGCTTTTGCCATAGCCATATTTGCCCCTTGGATTGCTCCACATGACCCTGCAGAGTTTAACTTGCGAAGCCGCCTGTTACCCCCAACTTGGCTGGGTGGCGAAGCTGAATTTCTTCTGGGTACCGATCAACTAGGGCGAGACCTTCTTAGCCGTCTCATTTATGGTTCAAGAATATCTCTTCTAGTAGGTGTATTTGGTGTGGCCGTTTCTTTAGTTGTAGGCGTGTCATTAGGCCTCATCAGCGGATTTTTGGGAGGTATGGTTGACAGCGTTATTTCCCGCATCATTGATACATTTATGGCAATACCCTTCATTGTTTTAGCCTTAGCAGTTATCGGCGTAGTGGGCCCCAGAGGAGGCAACAGCCTCGTTATCCTAATAACCGTTTTAGGACTAACAGGATGGATAACCTTTGCACGCGTTATCCGCGGAGAAGTTTTATCTGTAAAGCAACTCGAGTATGTAGAGGCAGCTGGTGCATTAGGGCAAAACAAAGGTGTCATTTTAATTAAACATGTTCTGCCTAATGTAACGTCTTCAATTATTGTGCTAGCTACCTTGCAAATAGCAACTGTGATTATTGCTGAGTCCTCCTTGAGTTTTCTGGGTTTGGGTGTTCAGCCTCCTACCATCACGTGGGGCATCATGCTAGCAGATGGGCGTGACCATTTAGCTACTTCTTGGTGGCTTTCAACCTTTCCTGGTATCGCTATTACGCTGACTTCTTTAGGCATGATTTTGGTAGGTGACTGGTTAAGAGATGTACTTGATCCGCGAATGCAAACTTAAAAATAAAGTTAATACAATAAATAAAAGAAAGAAGGAATAATGGCAAAGCAATCAATAGAGTTAGTAGGAAAGACCATCAAGCCTGGCGAAAAAGACTTTGGTTATCTTCATGTAGGGCGTCTCGCAGCAGGAACAGAAGTCCGAGTACCCTACCAAGTTATAAATGGTAGTGAAGAAGGACCTGTTCTTTGCTTAGAAGCAACCTTACATGGTTGGGAACCTATGGGAGCTGAAGTTATCCGGCGGGCTATGCTGCAAGTAGACCCTAAAAACCTTAAAGGAACTATTTACTGCCTACCTTTAGCACACCCGTTCACAGTTGAATTTGGTGGCACTATAGAAAGTGCCGGGCAGCGTGTTAGCCCTGCTGATAATTTAGATTTAAATCGTGTTTGGCCAGGTAAAAAAGTAAACGGTTGGCTTACTGAGCAAATTGCTTATGTACTTTGGAATGAAGTGGTGTCACGTTGTGAATATATCGTTGATTACCATGATGGTACTGGTGCTTGTAATGAACTACCTGTTGCCTTCCCGCACGCTTTACCTGAAACTGCTCCGTTCGTAGCGGGTGGTGGCGCGGATGGTGTGGGTGAAGGTGGCACTTCCGTAAATATTGACAGTGACTACGCTAAAGCAATGAATGAAAAAATAATGGGCATGGCTAAAGCGTTTGGTTCTGATATTATTTGGTGGCGTCAGCATGAAGCCAATCCTGCAATGTTAAATGGTCAGTGCTTAATTAACAATATTGTGCCTTTGGTAGTTGAAACGGGTGGCGGTGGCACCATTGACGAAACCATAGACCAATCTGTGGTCTGCACTTTGAATATTTTGAAGCATTTAGGCATGATAGACGGGGAACCAGTCTTACCTAAAAAACAAACCATGGTTAGTAACTATCATGTTTACCGTTCACTCACAGGTGGTTTTTATATTAAAGAACCTGACGCTAATATGTCTGCTGTTGTTAAAAAAGGTCAACTTCTTGGCAAAGTTATAGACCCTGTAACCAGTGAAGTTTTAGAGGAATGCATTTCTCCTGTTAATGGTCTAGTGGTAAGTAGTCGTATTCGTATGCCAATTAATCCTGGTGGCTATATTGCACACTTGGCTGACATGGACTCAAAACTTTGGGAAAGTTAAGCTACGCACCTTAAGCATTTAACATTATGTGTTTATCTATAAAAATTATTCAGCAAATAAAAAGGAAGCGAAAGACTAGTCTTTCGCTTCCTTTTTATCAAAACCTTTTATGAGGGTTCTTGTTACTGGCGCACTCGGCTTTGTAGGTCTTAATTGTGTCTATAATTTAGCCTCTCAAAATATAAAGGTTGTAGCTTTAAGCCGCCGTGAACCCGATCAAGAAAGCTTAGCTTTTTTAAAAGGCTCAAAAAATATTAAGTGGATTATTGGAGATGTAACAGACCAAACTCTTCTTATTGATCAGTTTAAGGCGGAAAGAATTACGCATATTCTTCATGCTGCAGCTATGACAGCAAGTTTTAGTGAAGAGCAGAATGCAGCTGCGCACATGTTTCAAGTTAACGCTGGTGGAACATTAAATATACTAGAGGCGTCCGTTGCAGTTAAAGCAAAGCGGGTTGTTTTTGTAAGCTCGAGTGGCCTTTATGGACCTTCACCTGCTTTACCTTTAAAACTAGAGACTGACCCTTTAACTATTTCTGGTCTTTACGCTATTTGTAAGCAAACCTCTGAACATTTGTGTCAACGCTACAGCGAACTTTATGGCTTAAGTACAGCTGTTGGTCGACTTGGTACAACTTATGGTCCTATGGAGCGAAGTTCTAATTCAAGGCAGACCATGTCTGCAATTCATCAGCTAGCTATGCTTAGCCTGACTAAAACTCACATTAAGGTAAGTGGGTCTGAAATTGCTAGAGATTTCTGCCATAGTTTTGATATTGCCAGTGCCTTTACAGCTTTATTGGTGACTGAAAAATTGTCTTACCCTATTTACAATGTGGCTGGCTCGCAAGGCTATCCTCTTTCAGATGCGATTGAAGCAGTGTGTGAACTAAATCCAAAATTTAGTTGGCAAGCCGTAGAGCATCCTGAAGATGCTGATCTCATACAAACAGAATTAAATGCTCGAGCTGGCATGAGTGTTCAGCGTTTGCAAGAAGATACAACATGGCAAGCAGGCTATGACTTAAAAAACGGCATGAAAGCTTACCTTAAATGGATGACGAGCCAATAGTAACTTATGGAAAGGAAGTGAACTATGAAAACCAAACTACAAGGGGGCTTCGTTGTAGCTTTTAAGCAAGGTGGCCACGAGCTGCTTGATGGAGGCTGTGTTGTTTATGAGGATGACAAAATTATTTTTGTCGGCTTTCCAGATGATCCAGATTGCCCAGAAGTTGACAGCACCATAAACGCAGCAGGGAAACTGATTTCTCCTGGGCTTATAAACTTGCATTGTATAGCTAACATTGATTTACAACCTTTGCGTATTGATGGTGCAGAGGCAGGTGGTTTTCCTAAATCTAAACCTTGGTTTGAGGGAACTAAAAATATCTTAGATGATGCAGGCTTTAAAGTCTCTGCTGAGTTTTCTGTCGCTGCCTTACTAAGGCACGGAACAACAACTTTTTGTAACGTTACGACAATGGCAAGTAAACGTTTTGATGACCCAGAAATAGAACTTGAAGCGCTCGTAGAAGCCTCGGACAAGCTGGGTGCAAGAGCCTATCTAGCGCATAATTTTCAAGATCACAGTCGCTTTAACCCCATTAATGATAGTAGTGAAACTGCTTTTAATTCTGCAGCGGGGCGTAAAGGTTTAGAACGTGCCATTAAACATATTGAGCGTTTACGCGCTTTGGGGCATAATCGCATACAAGGTTTTTTGTTTCCTTATACAACTGAAACCTGTTCAGATGAGCTCTTAAAAGAATCAAGTCGGGTTGCTAAAGACTTAGCCGTACCCATGCGCTCACACTTCGCACAGTATTTAGGTGAAGCGCAAAGCCTCTTAGAACAACGCGGTGTGAGTCCTCTTGAAAGGCTACTTGAGCTAGATATTCTTGGGTCTTACCTTACCTTGACGCACACGATTTACTTGCGTGGTCACCCTACCATTGAGGGCAGCATGGATGTTGAGTTAAAGCATCTTGCAGATTCAGGTACACATGTGGCGCATAGTCCTGTAGTTTACGCCCGCAGGGGCTATATGCTTCATTCCTTTCAACGCTACCTAGATGCAGGTGTTAACCTTGGTATTGGTACCGACACCGTGCCACCTGACATGCTTGCTGAAATGCGGATGGCTTCCACACTTTCAAAACTTGCTGATGATGACCCAAAGTCTGGGTCTGCAGCTGCAATATTTAATGCCGCAACCTTGGGTGGCGCTAAAGCTTTAGGGCGAGAAGATTTAGGTAAATTGGCTGCTGGTGCTACTGCTGATATTTCTGTATTTAATCTTCACGCTTTACATATAGGGGTTGTTGATGACCCTATAAAAGCCCTTATTCATTATGCAAATGGTGTTGATACAGACCGAGTTATTGTTCATGGGCGCACAGTTGTTGAAGAATCTAAAGTTTTAGGTATAGATGAAACTCAATTATTAAATCATGCTCAAAAAACTTGGAGTTCTTACAAAGAAGGACTTGCGGCGCGTGATCCGCTGAAGCGCACTAGCAAAGAACTTTATCCTTCAGCTTTTCCTATACGTCAAAAATAATCATACTAATCACCCAGACATTGTTTGGGTGATTAAATCAAAATCTACAAACGATTGCGTCTCATAAGACGGCTTGCCCCTTCAACCTTAACAAATCCAAATTTTTCATATAAACCATGCGCGTCGCCAGTACTTAGTAGCCAAAATACAGACTGAAAGTCCTTATGCGAAAGAATACTCTCCATTAGTACTTTACTTAACCCACGACCCCGGTAAGACTCAAAAATAAAAAAGTCAAGCAAGTAGGCAAGAACAACCTTATCGCTAATCACTCGAGCGAATCCTAACTGAACATTATTCTCGTAAATTCCAAAGCAGACTGATCCTTTTATAGTGGCTTTTACTTCATCTAAACTCCGTCCTTTAGCCCAGTATGAACGGTTTGAAATATAATCATGAATACTTGGTATATCTAGCTTTTCTTTATTTGTTGAAACAACAAAGTGATTACTTTTCTTCATAAACATCCTCACTTTTTAAAATGACTCGAGCATATGTTCTGACCTATCAATAAATACTTATCATTGCAGGCTTAAAAGACGCTCATCACTGTTTGATGAACGTCAGGAGGAAAGGAGGGAGAACTGGTTTAGGTGAACACCTATAATTTAGGCAACGCTGATGGTCCCCAAACGTTTTTGGCGTTCTTGCTTACTGCCTTCGTAATCAAATTGTCCGTCACGAATAACAACACCATACATTCTTTGGGCATGGTCTGTACTTATAATGCCTGCTGACCAATCTGATTCAACCTTAGCTAAAGGACGTGTTAAAGGGTCACCAATACCGCCACCACCTGGCGTTCGAACCTTAACCCATTCACCTTTAGGCAAAACCACTGGGTCTTCACGCTCTCTACTACCATTAACTTCAACAAAAGCAGATGCACCAGCTTTACCTTGAAGTAAACCAATGGGAGGATGTTCAATAAAATTAGGTCTAAAACCAAGGGTCAACGGGTCATCCGATAAAGATGTGAGTTTCACAATCTGCCCTGAACCGCCACGTTCTCGTCCTGGCCCTGCAGTATCTTGAGCAATTTCACGTTCAATTAAAACAGGTGCTCGAGTTTCAGCGACTTCAGTTGCAATCATGGTGCAGTTGGTTGGGTAAACAGTGCAGTCCCAGCCATCTCGTTCTCCTGTTGCCCCCATGCCTCCTTTCGGCATAAAGGTCATTGCAAAGTAACTACCATCTTTACGGTTACCGACCACTCTAAAAATAATATTATGACCACAACCTGCTTGCACGTGTTCAGGTACAGCCTCTGCTAAAGCAGCGTTAACCAAGGTACTTATATGTATCCCCGTGCGAGTTCTAGCAAATACAGGTACCGGTGCTTTAGCGTTCAAAATACTGCCTTCAGGTGCGTGTACACGAATAGGGCTAAATTGTGGTCCAATATTTGGAACATCGGGTGCAAGCATGTACTGCATGGCGTAAATGGCGTCTGCTAGCGTGTAGGAAAGAGGAACATTAATAGCTTGTCTGGCACGCTGAAGGTCACTACCGGTAAAGTCTAGTACTAATTCATGTTCAATCATTTTGGCATTTAGCGCAAGATGAATAGGTTTTTTCATTTCCTCGTTGCCTTCAAGTATCCCGTCTGCGTCCATTTCAGCAAAGTAACTACCTTGCGGAATGCTTCTCAATCTTTCTAGAAAGGCTGTTTTTGCACGCCCACTGATTTCATCAGCTACCTTGGTTAAATTTAAATCACTCATAGCTAGCATGCCCAACAAACGCCTAGATATAACATCAATAGCTGTTCGCATAGCATTAATGTCACCAAAGACCA
>CAYGTA010000005.1:0-5800 GCA_964352605.1 uncultured bacterium
CCGTCATCAGATTCATAGACATAAACACTGCCCTCCTTTCTTTCTAGCTTTAGCCATGTTGGAGCAGTGGTTTGTGAACCACTGATGTGTGCAATGTTGTTAGGGTCACCTCCTTGGGTGTAGCTTACGTCTATGCCTGTTTGGCTTAGGGCTAGGTAGACAAAAGGGCTGTTTGCTTCGTTGTTTTGTCGAGGCATTATGCCTGCTTTTGCTTGGGGGTTTGTTGACGTTAGGGTTTGCACACGTGTTGTTAGTGTAGCGTCTGTGTTTAGGGTTTGGTAGCTAAATTGGGTACTTTGGTTTGGGTTTCCTGCATTGTTGGCTGTAAGGGTGAAGCTTTAGCTTAAAAAATATTTCAGCTTAAGCGTAAAAAGCTATGAAGGCTTAATAAATTTGTTTTATCTCATCCAGCTAAAAGATTAAACCCCTACAGAGTCTAAATCTTAAAAGACAATAACTGGCAATAGTTCATTCTTTTTAATAAAAACTGTAACAAGCCTGTAACAGTTTTTGCTTATGGTTTTATAAACCCTAAAAACTAGGCTCGAGTCTAGCTTTCTGGTTTAGTTAAAGATAAATGTAGTCTCTTCAGAGCAATGAAAATGCTCACGTATTTTAATAGGGAAAACGATTTAAAACTCGAGCTGTCATGTTTGCAGCTCAAGAGAGGTTATCTTGTGCAACGCATTAACATAACAACAAGCTCAGAGCCTAGCTATATAACACCACCTTCTTTTTACTTTATTCACGAGATGAACGAAAAAGCGTGGCGTTTAAGATTAACGGACCGCCAAGAAGCCAGAAGGCTTAGCGAAGAGGCTTTGGGTTTAGCGAATGAAGAAAATCCTCCTTATGCTATAGGGCTAGCTGAAAGTTTGGTAACGCTTAGCTTTATTGATTTTCGTGAAGATAACTACGAAGCAGCGCTAGCTAAAGCCTTAGAAGCACAATCCCTTTTAGAAAACACGCATAACCGTAATTGGTTGTCACGTGTTTATAATGTTTTAGGTATCACCTTTATGCATCTTGGTGATCAATTTACAGCCCTCCCTCATTTGTACAAACAAATCGAATTAAGCCAAAGCTTAAAGGATCGCGAAAATGAAGCAAGTGGTTACAATAATCTAGCCATTGCAAATTTAAGTATTGATCCGCAAAAAGCCTTACAGTATTACCATGAGGCCTTAAACATCTTAAGGGAATTAGGTCAGCGAAATAGTGAGGCTATAACGCTGCATAATATTGCCGAGTGTCTTGTCAATCAGCGGAAACGTGCAGAGGCAAAACCTTACGCGCAGCATGCTTACAAAATTGCCACGGAGCTTGAAATTAGACATATTGAGATTTCATCTTTAGGCTTACTAGGTGATATATATGCCTCAGAAGGCAAGATAGATAATGCCCTCAACTGCCTTAAAAGTGCCCTAAGCAAATCACGGAATTACCACAAAAAACAAGAATCCGTCATTTTACTGCGTTTAGGAGACTACTATTTACAAAAAAAAGAACCCCAAAAAGCTCAAGCGTATTTACAAGAAGCCTTAAAAATAAGCGAAGCGAGCTCCCACAAAATGCGTATTTTTGATTGCCATGAAAAACTAGCTGAATGCTACGAACAACAAGCACAGCACAAAGAGGCGTTAAAGCACTTCAAAGCCTTTCATACAATTAAAGAAGAAGTCTTTAAAGAAGAAAACGCTCAAAAAGTACGTGCTTTAGAAGTTGTGCACCAAACAGAAGTAGCCAAACGAGAAAGCGAACTTCAAAAACAAAAAAATACCGAACTCGAGCGTTACGTGGTTAAGCTTGAAACGCTTAATGAGCAAGTGAAGTTACTAAGTCTTAAAGATAGCCTTACAGGTGCTTATAACAGACGTTACCTTATGGAGCACGGCTCGAAACTTTACAGTCAAGCTAAGCGTTATGATCGCCCATTTAGTGTCTGCATTATGGATGTTGATCATTTTAAGTCTGTTAATGATACTTTTGGTCACGCTGTTGGTGATGTTGTACTTAAAAAGCTAGTTGAGCTTTTAAAAGCTACTTTGCGTACCGCAGATGTGCTTGCACGCTACGGTGGTGAAGAGTTCGTGGTGCTTATGCCTGAAACCACTCAAGAGAACGCTAAGCTAGCCTGTGAGCGCTTTAGGAAGCTTATTGAGAAGCATCCTTGGAAGACAATTCATCCTGATTTAAACATAACCATGAGTTTAGGTTTAGCTTCTAACAATGACCTTAGTGATATAAGTAGTCTGTTTGAACTGGCAGACACCAAACTGTATGAAGCAAAGCATAATGGCAGAAATCAAGTTTGTTTTTAACTAGCGATAAGATTTTTGTGAGACTTAATAAGTATACTATTTATAGGACTGAACGACATACACTACAACCTCAACGAGTCCTCAAAGTCTGCTCGAGTGCCAAGCATCGCCCTGCTAACGTTATCAACCACAACCTCTTAACACCATCTCAAATTGGGCACTCGAGCAATTTTTTTCTTACTCTAACCTAAACACCAGCATGAACAAAAACACAGCTTACACACAAGGAATTTATTCATAGTTTTTTCCTAACACAAACCAAAAAACGTTCAATAACCCAAAAGCTACTTTATTGACTTAGCCTCAACACTCGCATGAACCTCTAAATACCGCAACCAAGCAAGTAACGACAGTGGCCCCATCTGATTATGATTCACCTCTTGACTCAGATCAACCGCCTGCTCCTCAAACACCTTAGCAATACTCAAAGTCTCCGCTCGAGTGTCTGCAAATTGGCCTTGTAACTGCTCAAAGCTTTCTTGCTCTGAAGGTTCATAAGCTTTACTACTATCTTCACTGTAAGCTTCACCTAAAGCCACCTTAAGCCTATTTTGCCCCCATTTTTCAATAGCAATAATATGCCTTAACTTCTTAGTATTCTTCTCATTAGCTTCTGCCTTAGCAAAACGCTCTGTCAAACTCGTCTGCTTTTTACTTAAATCAGCTACAAGCCCCTCTAAACCTTTACGTTTAGCAGGCCCTTCTACAAATAAATTAATAACAATGCCAAAAATTTGTTTTTTCATGCAATCACCTTTTTTCAAGTTTCTTATAAAGCGTTTCTACCATTATTTTCTCAGTAATAAACGGGAAGTAAGTCCCGATGGCAGCAAAAACCCTCAACCCAAAACTTGGTATAAGACTCATGCGCTTCTGCTGCTGCGCCTTAAAAATTTTACTAGCCAGCAATTCAGGTGCCATACGCTTTTCCTCACGACTATTATCAGGGCTATGCTCTCTAGCATGAGGCGTACGTGTGGGCCCCGGAAACACCGTTAAACAATGAATGCCCTTAGGACTCAAAGCAACACCCAAACTCCTAGCCAAAGAACTAAGTCCATCTTTCGAAGCAGCATAAGCACTCGCCCCCGGATAACTCAGTTGATGCGAAAGCGAAGAGATAAACACAAACGAACTACCCGCAAGCAACAAATCATTACGCAACAAAGCCTGACTAAGCAAAATAACAGCCGTTAAATTCAAATCAAGCACCCTCAACTGCTTAAGCACATCAGACTCAGCAAAAGCCGCCACATAATTAATACCCGCACTATGAATAAACACATCAATACTACTCTCAAAAGAAGCAAGCAACTCAGCTCTACCCTGCTCAGTCATTAAGTCACACAACAAAAGCTCAAAAAACTCGAGCTTCTCTAAATCCTTATTCGACTGTACATCTACCCCTATAACCTTAAACCCTGCACTTAAGTACTGCTTAACCAAAGCCTCCCCAATGCCACTCGCAGCCCCCGTAATAACACACGTTTTCATCTGGCTTGCCTACGCAAAAAACCATCCATCGGCCCACTAAAAAAACGCCCCGCAGCACGCAAGACCCCGTTACCAAAGCCAATGGTTTGCTCAGAACGACCCGACCCAATCGCCTTATGAACCTGCACAGCAACAGACTCAGCACTAGGAAAACGCTCGAGTTTAAGCTTACCCTCAGGCACACCACTTTTCTTATGCATAGCCGTACGAATAGCCCCCGGAAAAATCGTTTTAATCTTCACACGATTCTGCTCGAGTCTTAACGTTCTAGCAAAGCCACCTAAAGCAGCTTTACTCGCAGCATAAACAGCATATTCAGCAGCAGGCAAATGTGCAGCCACTGAACTAATAAAAACAAGCTTCCCACCCGTCTTTATTTTAGGTAGCAAAGCATGACTCAGTGAAATGGGTGCATAAAGATTAGTGTGTAGTAGCTTAAGCGTGTCTTCTTCACTTTGCTCTTCAAAACGACCGTAATACCCTACACCTGCATTATGAATAAGCATATCTAACTCTGTTATGCCTGCACTCTTTAGAAAAGCCATTGTCTTTAAAGCTGCATCTTCTTGACTTAAATCACACTGCACATAACTCGCTTGAAAAAACAACGGTGCATACAACTCTCTAGGGTCTTGCCGACCCAACAAAATAAGCTTGTTGTTTTGCTCAAGGTAAAGCTTTGCCAGTTCTAAACCCAAGCCACTCGTAGCCCCTGTAATGAGGATAGTTTTACTCATAGCCCAACTCTATCAACTCAAAGCACTAAATTGTCTGTCGATTAGATGACGAAAGCAAAACCACCCACACCCAATTCAAAAGAATACTACAACCTTCAAAAATGAGTTTAGCCATTATTTTCAGATTAAGTTACTGTAATAACAGTGGGCTAAGTCCACTTTAATTGGCTTGTCTACTTTCCTGAAATCTACGATTTAACGAAAAAGCGCTATCAATTGCGTCAAACCAAGTAGATTGGCCTCCGCGCATCATCATTTATAATTATAGGCTTCGTTAATTTTAATAACCTCTGTTTAGTTGTCTACCCAACTCTTTTTCAGTTGCTTTTGGCAGAATGGTTTCGAGTTTACGGTAGTCTCTGGGGGTCATGCCTGTCATGCGTTTAAAGGCTGTTGCGAAGTGCTGGCTTGATGCGTAACCTAAGTTCATGGCTATGCTTGTTACAGCTAGGTCTGTTTCTCGTAGTTGCTGTTTGGCGCGCTCTATGCGTTGTGTATTCATGTATGAAATGGGGCTTTGCCCTATGTGTGCTTCAAAAAGCTGAAAAATGCGACTGCGACTAAGGTTTATAAAGGCTGCTAGGTCTTCTATGCTTAAAATGTGTTCACACTCGAGTTGTTCTTCTATGTGTTTGAGTAGGGCTTTGAGTTGTTCGGGGTAGCTTTCTTGCTGTTCGGTGTTTTGGTATTGCCTTAGGAGTTTGGCTAGGAATAGGTTTAGGCAGCTGCTTAGGAATCTGGGGCTGTCTTCTTTGGGGTTTCTTATTTCTATGAGCATGCTTTCTACGTCAGCTATTAAGCTGTGTGCGCCTTGGCAGGTTCGTTCTGTTAGGTTGAGTAGGTCTTGGGCTAGGCTCGAGTCTGTGAGGGCGTTTGGGTCTACTTGTAGCCATGTGAGGGTGCAGGGTTGTATGGTGTTTTTGATGGCGCCGTGTAGTTCTTGGGGTTTGGTTAGGTAGATTGAGCCGGGTTTTAGGGTGTGGATTTCGTTTTCTACCCACCAGTTGAGTTTTCCGTCCATGACTAGGTGTATTTCTAGGTTGTTTTCATGGTGGGGTTGTAGGTCTGTGCGTGCTTCTACTTGTCTTGATTGACCTATGGCTTTGAGGGCGGGTATGAGGCATTGTTCGTTGAAGTAACGTTCTATGTGGGCGTTTGGCATGGTTTGTTATGTTCTTTAAATTCCAATCAACAAAGATGAAAGTTTTCATTAGTTTAGCTCTGTATAGTTATAGCTAACTAATTATA